>JBFMBK010000001.1:300000-451579 GCA_040755295.1 Bacillota bacterium
CTTCTGCAAGTCACCGAAGGTCAGGATAGGGGCGCCGGGCTGAAGATAACTGCCCGCTCTGGTTGCCGTATAAAGCACCACACCGTCGGCGGAAGCGGTAAGCCGTCCCTTGGATGCCGCCCGGCGGGCGTTTTGCGCCGCGAGTCGTGCTTGCTCGACCTGCGCCTGTAAAATCTTAATCTGGTCGTCGTCCGGGTTTTTAAGCGCGGCAAGCCGCGCCGCAGCCGCGTCCGCGTCAGATTTCGCCCTTGTGTACGCGGTTTCTGCAGCTTCCAACTCCGCCTGGGAAACGGCTTCCTGCTCAAACAGCAGGCGCTGCCGCTCCAGGTCTTTGCGGGCGGCCTCGGCCTGGGCTTCGGCGGCCTCAAGGGCGGCTTCCGCCTGGGTGAGATCCTCGGTCCTGGCGGGTTTCAACGCCTGGGCCAGCTGGGCTTGGGCGACCGCAAGCGCCGCATCGGATTCCTTTGCCCGGTCTTCGGCGTCACTCGCGTCCATCTCGGCCAGCAACCCGCCCGACGCCACCCGGTCGCCTTCTTTCACCTTCAAGGTCAGAAGCTTTGCCGCAAAAGGGGCGACAACGTCCACCCGGCGGGTGGCATCCACCTTTCCCGAGACGAGAACCTTGTCTTCGAACGTCCGTTCTTCCGCGACGGCGGTTTTTACCTCAACGGACGCCTTCGAGAAGCTGCGGACGGCGCCCGCCGCCACCACGGCGACGGTTAGGACGATACCGGCGAGGATCAGCCAGAATTTTACTCCGCGCAAGGTAGAACTCCTTTCCTGGAAGGCCGCTGCAAAACTGCGCCTGGCTGTTTCAGAAATCGGATGCAGGATGTCAGAAGTCAGAGGTTCCCAAAAGTGTGAGATTCTTTGCTATACTTCCGTAATCCATTCAGACAACGACTTCTTGCCTCCGACCTCTGTGCTCGACATGCTTGTTTTTCGCAACCGCCGAGACATTTATTACGTTTAACTATTAAAAACTGCCGGGTTGGTTTTCTGACGTCTATTTGCCCTGCAGCACTCTCCTAACCGACCATTCCGGCAGGCGCCTTAATTGAAGCGAGAGCGGCCGCAGCCAGGGCATATAACAGCCACAACACGACGATATACGTAATGGCGCCGGACGGACGTGTTTTCGTTGCGGCGGCGCCGCCTATCCCGTAAAGGACAAGGCTCCACCAGGTGAACGGGCTGCACTGGCTGAGAAAAAAGTAAAGAAACCCGCTTTGGGCGGGGAGAAGGGCCGCAAGGCTCAGGCTGACGTTTTGGAAGTTCTCCACCGGCGCGGCCAGGAGCAACACAGTACCGATAAGACCGCCGATGAACTGCGGCAGGTAGCCGTAAACCGCCACGGAAAAATAGGTTTTAAAAGTAGCGTTCCCGCCGGCGAACATGGCGTAAACCTTAAAAAGGACGGCGACCATAAGCCAAACCAACCAGGGAATGACGGCGGCGAAGACAATACTTGCCGCCATTGCCGCCTTAGCGGCGATCGCTGCTTGTTCCGGCGGTATGGATGTCGGATTTTTATTAATCATCAATAAAGTGAACTCCTGGATTTTGGGGCTGACAGCAATGCCAAGAAGCAGACTTAGGCCGCAGATCACCAGGGCTGTTTTGAGAAAAGCAGGATTGGCGGCGATCTCTTCGAATGCCTTCCCGGGACTGGCCAGTACTTTGAAAATCGGCCAGCCGGCGGATTTTTCGCTGTTTTCGCTCATATATCAGACCTCCCTTGTTTCCTCCGTAAATCTTTTCGCCGGACTCTATCGTTTTTCCTTTAAATCGCGGAGAAGCTCTTGCACCGAGAAGAATTAGGCGTTCCACCTTTAAATCTATTCAGTCGGTTGATGAGCAACTCCGATGAATTATCGCCGCACGGCGGTTAAGCGCTACGAATACGCAAAGGCCGATCTAACGGAACAATTCTAAGGCCTCCTAAGCAGATCTCCGGAAGACAAGGTATGAGTGAATCACGGGAACAAGGGCCATCACCGTAATGACGGCAATAAAAACGTAAGCGCTCCAGATCGTCTGAAACGGCGCCATGGCGAGACACACCAGGCCGCCCAGCACCCATATCTTCGCGCCCAGCCGGTGGGTCAGACGCCATACCTCTTCATTTGCCAGCGTCCAGGGCGTCTTAATGCCTACGAAATAGTTATGCTGGATCTGTCCCATAACGTTCCCGATCAGGATGAAAAGAACGGCTACCCCGCCTTTGACCAGCATGCCGACGTTGACGCTGTGACCAAGCGCCGCCAGTACCGTAACCGCGTACAGGCCGGTCATAAACAGCACGATTCCCCACCGCAGCAGCCGGTAGACGGCGCCGAAACGCGCGTAGTTCTCCCGCTTCGGGTCGATAAACGGCAGAACCAGCATCATAATGTAAAGGCCGAGGGCCAGCAGCGGCATGCCGAAAGCGCCGAACGCCCGGGAGGCGTAATCGTCCACCTCGCCCTTCCAGTTCCAGTGGCTCGGCACTTGCTCCGGGAGCATCGGATACAGGATGAATCCCGCGATTATAAGCGCCGCCAGGAAGAGCCACAGAGGCCGGTCCTGCTTAAGCGTTTCCCGGTTCAGAGCGTATCCTTTATGGTTGCTTTTTTGAATCACCTTAAATCCTCCTAACTTACATCGTTGACTAAAAATTCAGCGGATTAGTTATCTGCCTTTCCCCCCATTACCGCAAGGAACCAGGCCGTCGCCTCCTGAAAAACGGTGGTGTTCAAAGAATAAAGAATGTTTTGCCCCTTGCGTATATCCTGAACCAGATTTGCCTGTTTGAGTACGCTCAGGTGGTGGGAAATCGTGGGTTTCGTCAGGTTGAACCGGTCGGCGATTTCTCCGGCGGTAAGATCGCCTTCCCGCAGGAGCCGCAGTATTTCCCGTCTCGATTCGTCCGCAAGCGCTTTAAAGACCAGTCCCAAGGGCACTACAATAACCTCTTTTCGAGCCGCTATTTAGATATTTAGAAAACCATCTAAATATTTGTCATCAGTTTACCTCAGAGGTTTATTCTTTGCAAGAGTTTTAATAATTTTTGTTTAAAACGGCGAGCAGGCTCTTAAAACAAGTTAGGGCATGATCGGTTTCTTCAAGTTGAGGTGAAGGGTTATATATCTGACTTAACGTTTCCATGGTTGCGAAGTAAAAATTTCTATGCGAACAGGGAGGAAAATAGTAAGAGAATGCAGAAGTCTGTTGGTAAGATTTTCTTGTATTGGGAGGCTTGATTATGAAACGATTTTTAGAAAATCGGCCCCGGCGCCGGTGTAAGGTATTCTGGGGAACAGCGGTTGCGGGGCTCTGTTTCCTGGTCGTTGCCGGGGTATTTTTCCGGCAGCAGTTAAGCTGGGCGGTATCGGGGTCTGAACCGCAGATACCCGGAATGCTGCCGTCAGAGACGGAAATGCTTTTCGTGTTTAAACCGGACCTGAACCAGATGTTCAACTTCAACAATATAAAACAAAAATACATGTCCATTACGCAGTTTAACAAGGCGATTAACGATTTCAAGGCCTCAATAAAAAAGGAATCCGGCATAGATTTTGATAAAGACGTTATACCCTGGCTGGGATATGAAATGGCCGTCGCCGCCTGGGATCTTGATAACCTCATGACGGAAGAGGAAGACTACGATGATTATACCGCCGTTAGTGCGGGAAGCGCTGATTCTGAACCCTCGGGAGTCTTTATTGCCACGGTAAAAAATAAAGCAAAATTAAACGCTTTCTGGGTAAAGCTCAGTCAGAAAGCAAAGAAAGAGGAAATTCCGTATGAGGTAAAAGGTTACCGTGGCGTCAGTCTTTTGGTAAACTGGGACGGCACCACGCTCACCTCATTTAACAATGTATTCGTCATCGGCACCGGGGAGCGGTGTGTCTGCCAACTGATTGACCAGGCCAAAAACAGTTCGGCCGTGTCTCTCGCCGACACCGCCTGCTACCGGAAGATTGCGGCCAAACTTCCTTCGAGCAAAGCCGGAATGTTTTATATAAGCGACGGATTGTTCAAAGAAATGAACCGGGTTGTTGGGGAAGAAGTAGGGATTTCAACCTCAACCCCGGGCATGACGGCGAGTTACGATGCTTTGAGCGGGGCCGGAGGGACCGTGGTGTTCCAACCGGAAGGCATAAGCTTCAAGGGCGTAACCGCCTACGACCTCTCACGCATGGAGGCGTCTCTGGGGGAAGGTTATGCGGATTACATAAAGGATTGGTCGGTGGAGAAGCAGACCTACGCCTTTAACGTGTTTTCCGGGATTATTCCCGCGAGCGCGATGCTTTTTTACGGCGGTTATTTAGGGGACATCGGGAAGGTTTACGAAAGCGTTTATGAAAACGCTCCGGAATTCCGGAAAGAGGCAGCGGATTTCGAAGAGAGCTCCGGTTTGAATGTCAAGGCGGACCTCCTCTCATGGATAGGAGATTCGGCAGGCGTCGCCGTCCTTCCTGACAGCACCGGTTTCTTATCGAGCTATGCTCCCGTGGGTTTTGTCCTGATGGTGGAAACCAAGGACACGCAACTTGCCCGGCAGAAGATCGATAAGATAATCAAGTCCGTTAATACGGCGGGTGAAATGAACATTCAAACCAGAAAAGACGAATTGAACGGCAACGCGATTTATTACTTTAGCGACCCCGCAACGGGAACGATGGGCGGCTATACCTTCTACAAGAACTTCCTCGTCCTGGGTTCGTCGTCTCAGGTGCTGGAAGCGGTGTTAAATGAGGATGTCGACAGCCTGTCTGAGGACGGCGCATTCAACGAAGCACTGGCAGGTCTGCCCGGTGACGAAGCCGTGAGCCAATATGTCAGTATTCAACGGATATTGCAGACGGTCAGCAGTTCTCTGGAAGGACCCGGGCGGGCGATATTTGATAATGAGGTATTGCCCTACGTGAAACCGTTCAAGGGAATCAGCGCGAGTGAAAAAATTGCGGTTGCGGGAGATGAAGCATTCGTTTTATCTACGGTGTATGTTGTGTTAAACCACGTCAAGGTTGTACTAAACGGCACACAGCTGAAATTCAGCGTTCCGCCGCTGATCAAGAACGGGCGCACCCTGGTGGCGTTCAGGCCTGTGGCGGAGGCCATGGGGGCGGATGTCGGCTGGGACGCTGAAACCCGCACGGTTACCCTCAGCAAGAACGGAAGGGTCTCAAGGATAACAATCGGGAAGAGCACGGCTTACATCGGAAACAGGGCGGTGAAGCTTGACGTTCCGGCGGAGATCATCAACGGCTCGACCATGGTGCCTTTAAGGTTTATAGCGGAGTCGCTCGGCGCGGGTGTAAGCTGGGAAGCTGAAACGAACACCGTGCGGATCAACTGAGGCAGATTTCTGTCGAATCGTTCACAGGAGAATTAACAAGGGAAGACGGCCTTCGCGGCCGTCTTCCCTTGTTACGGAGGATGTTGTTTTAACCTCGGGCTTCACGTTTAGCGTTTACAGCCATAAGGCCTTGATCTCCCGGATGTCGTCGAGGCGGTTCAGTTTTACCAACCGGTCCGAAACGGTGTATAAAACGTTTCCGATGTACAGGCAGCGTTTAACGGGCGTGCTGTAGGTGTTTTGTCCCCGGTTGTCGGCCTGGTGGGTTACAGTTCCCTTTAAGCTGATGCCGTCGGGGGAGATATTGAAGACGTACGCCTCCTGCCGGTCGCGATAAACCCCCGGTTTGCCGTCGATTTCGATCCCGTAGTAGGGATAAAACGTAACAGGGATCGCCAGTAGGTTTTTGACCTTACTGAACAGCACCGCCTTGTGCTCGCGCAAGGCTATCGAATCTACACCCTGCCCTTCGATGACGTACTTGGCCACTTCCTTGGGGTCGGCAGGGTCCATAACGTCAAAGAGCGCTATCTTGATGCCGGTCTCGCGCGTGGGACGCGGCGGGACTATCCGTTGGAGGGCGCTTCCCAGGGGTGTCTCTTCGAACACCGGCGACGGCCCGGCGTCGATTTCCTTGCCTATGCCGATAAGATAACGGTCGTCATAAGGGTGCAGATAATCGGAGTATCCGGGTATCTTCAGTTCCCCCAGTACCTTCGGGCTGCTCGGGTCTGTCAGGTCGATGGTGTACAGCGGGTCCACGCGGCGGAAGGTGACCAGGTAGCACCGCTTGCCCATGAACCTGGCGGCGTAGATGCGTTCACCCGGCGCAAGTCCCGTGAGCCTCCCCGTTATCTTCAGGTCTTCGTCCAGCACGTAGATGTTGTTGCGCGGCAGCGACGACCCGGAAAAGGCGAACCCTTCGGAGGTCGTGGCGATCCGGAAGAACCCCTGGTACTCATCCATCGAGAACTGGTTCAGCGCCTGCCCGGGAACCTCACCCCGGCCCAAGTATGTAACCGTGTCCCCGTCGATGCCCAGCTTGTGCATAACGGTTGTATTACGAACCCGCGCGCTGTCCCGGGTCAGATCCTGCTCCCATTCCTGGTACGTTTCCCTGAGCCTTGCTTCCAGCTCCTGCGCCTCGGCGGCGCCCAGTTGGCTCAGGCCTTCGTCCATAAGGTCCTCCAGCTTGTTGAATTTGGTGGCGAGGTCATCCTTGGAGTTGCGGGTTGCGGTGAGCTGCACCTGCAGCCCCGAAGGGAGGAGCGGTGCTATTTTGTCGAAAAGCCTGTTGCCGTGGTAAAGGATGTCCGGCGCCTTGGCGGCGGTGAGGTAGATGTTTTTCTCGGAGACGAAAATGTTCTGAGAGGTTCCGGTAAGAAGCGTTTTTTCCGTAAGCTTGTATTTGCCGTCTCCTGTATTAATGGCCATAATCATGGTGTAGTGGTAGGCCTGGTCGGGGACGTCGAAGTATTGAATCCGCGTGGGGGGGATGGTCTGCTTGCGCCCGTCGATACTGATCTCCGGAAGCGCGGGTTTCTCTAACGTGCCGTCGCGGCCGTAAACAGGAACGTTAATAACGGCGTACGCGTAATCACCGATCAGCCGTGAGGTTACGTAGGAACCAAAAGAGGTGATGGACCTTTTAAGCACCGGTTCCGAACGGTTGCGGACGTCGTAAATCTGTGCCAGGAACTCGCCCGTTGCGGACTTTACACCGAAAACAACCAGATCGTCGGCGGTGATGAAGGTCTCGGACGGGGTGCCCGGGAATTCGATTTCCGAAACCAACCGGGCGTCTTCAGCGGGTTGCGCTTTGATTATGGAGATCTTGGACGTCGATAAAACATAAAGATATTTGCCGTCTGTTTTGACGATGTCGGCTTCATCCACACCTTCCACCTGCACGTTGGTGCGGGAGTAATCCTCGGACGGCGCGCTTTGTTGAGCCGGCGCGGTGGGAACGGCCATTTTCTGTTCGCCGGCCATCCCGTCTTCAAGCGCCAGGTTCCCTACCCTTAACATCGTCTCCGGACCGTAATACCAGCCCAGTCGTCCGGCAAGTGTCACATGCTGCCGGATATAGTTCGCAAGCTGGTTGTATGAGGCAAAGGTTTTCAGCTCGCAGACGGGAACGCGTTTGGCCGGCGGCGGGTCGCTCTTGGCAGCCGAGGCCGGAAACTGCGCCACCGTGCTTGCCGCAGCCGCCGCTGTCAGTAAAGCCACGGCTATAAACGCAAGGAATAACTTATTCACATTTGTCACCTCTTTCGTTAAATCCTTTTAATAGCAAAACACCGCCGCCGCCGTTTTTCTGACAGCCGGGTCAAGGAGATTTCGTGAAGCATGCTCCGGGAATAGGCCGAACTAAACTAAAAAGCGCGGCATGAGAATCCTGCTTTGCTGTTCGCACCAATTACCGATAGTGCCGTGAGACCGATGGCGGCAGCATCCCTGAAATTACCTGTCAATTCCAGATGAAAGACGCCGAATAAATGTTAAAATGCAAAAGGGGGTAGGGAATATTACTGATAACAACAGGGAGGAAGAGTTATTGTTGAAAGGATTCGCAGCACCCGTTGTGGCGGGAACGGTTTTTCTGGCATTGTTGTTAACACCGTTCGCTTCAACTAATCAGATAACGGCGTCGGCCAGCGAGTTTCTTCCCGGTCCCGGTCAGTTCACCGTAAGAAGCGGGGACTCCTTGTTCATAATCGCCCGCAAATTCGGTGTTTCGATCGCCGACCTCAAGCGACTCAACCAACTTGGTTCCGATATGATAATGCCGGGGCAGGTTTTAATGATTCCGGCCCGAACAACCGGACTAAACCGGTATATTGTAAGAAACGGGGATTCGCTGTTTATCGTAGCGGGCTTTTACGGCCTTACCGTCGGTGAATTGAAGCGGGCCAACGCTCTTGACTCGGACCTGATAATGCCGGGGCAGGTTTTAAGGATTCCCGTAAAAGAAAGACCGTTGAGCGAAGTACTCGACGAAAAGGGCATCATCACCCCGGAAATAGCTCTGGATGTCGTCGTAGATAAAACGGATCACACACTCACCTTGTTCTGGCAGGGCATGTGGCTTAAGACCTACCATGTTGAGTTAGGCGACGGAGGGATGGGGGATAAGGAAATCCGCGGGGACCACAAGACACCGGAAGGGCTCTTTTGCATAACGGAAAAATCAATACTGAGCCCGCCGGACGAGTTCCTCGGTTCGCGGTGGATGCGGCTTAACTACCCCAATATAGAAGATGCGGACCGCGGGCTCCATGAAGGTTTAATCGAGTTCGAGACTCACGACCTGGTTGTCTCTGCAGTCAACAGCGGCCAGACCCCTCCGCAGTATACCCCCCTGGGAGGCGGGATAGGGATTCACGGCGGGAGTACGCCCGGATTCGGGAGCGACTGGACCTGGGGTTGTGTCGGTTTGAGTAACAGGGACGTGGAAGATTTCTACGATTTCATTACCCCCGGAACGCGGGTGATAATACAGTGGTAACGTGAGTCTTACAGGTGATTTAAAAAGCGGCGGCTAAGGTCCGCCGGAAATTATGAAAGTGGTTCGCTCGGTCTGTTTCAAAGCGGCACCGCGAATACCCGGCATAAATATAATGACACCAGACTGCTGCGGGAGGTTCATCTAATATGGCCGGGTCCGTCTTCCGGGACCTCGTGGTCGGGGTTGATAATGAAATCGCGCTGCCCGGCGGCGGCGCGGCTGTTTCAATAAATTTGGACAACGCCGCCACCACGCCGCCGTTTGTGGATGCTTTAAACGAAATCATCAATTTCGCCCCGATGTATTCCTCCGTTAATCGCGGCGCGGGATACAAATCGCAGCTTTCCACCGAGTGGTACGAAAGGTCGAGAAAAGCCGTGGCGGACTTCGTCAAAGCGGATCTCGAACATGACGTTGTCATCTACGTAAAGAACACAACCGAGGCAATTAACAAGCTGTCTTACCGTCTTTACGACGGTAAAAAGGGTGTAATCCTGTCGACAGGGATGGAACACCACTCCAATGATCTCCCCTGGAGAAAATATCACCTGGATTATGTGGAAACAGACAATCACGGGAGGTTGGACCTCGGCGATCTGGTTAAAAAGCTGAAGAAGTACGGAAGATCGGTCAAATTAGTGACCGTCACCGGGGCTTCGAACGTTACAGGATATGTGAACCCCGTCCACGAAATCGCCGAAACGGCCCACAGATTCAATGCAAAGATATTGGTTGACGGAGCGCAGCTGGTCCCTCACGCCGAATTAGACATGAAGCCGTTCAACTCCCCAAGGCATATCGATTACCTTGCTTTTTCGGGTCATAAAATGTACGCGCCGTTTGGGGCGGGGGTCCTGATAGGCCCGGAGGCGACCTTTAAGAAAGGTATTCCGGAGTACGCCGGCGGCGGTACCGTAAAAACGGTTACCCGTAAAAAGGTTATATGGGACGACCCGCCTAATAAGGATGAAGCGGGGACGCCCAACGTGATGGGGGTACTAGGTCTTCAAGCCGCGATTCAAACGTTGAGCAGGATCAGGATGCGGAACATCGCCGATTACGAACTTGAGCTTTGGAAATACGCCGTAGAACGCTTGAGGGACATACCCGGTCTAACCCTTCACTGTGACACTCACCCCGGTAAACCACGGATAGGGATCATCCCCTTCAATCTCGACGGGATTCACCATGCGCTGGTGGCCGATATCCTTTCACGGGAGGCCGGTATCGCCGTCCGAAGCGGTTGTTTCTGCGCCCAGCCGTACGTTCGGAGACTTCTAAGCGTCACTCCCGGTGAAACGGTAATCCGGAGGCGGAATTACCGTTCTTCGGGTCCGGGGATGGTCAGGGTCAGTTTCGGGCTTTATAACGACCGTAATGAGATTAATGTCCTGATTCAAACCCTCCGCCGCGTCGCTGAACATAGAGAATACTATACTCAAAAATACGGGACCCGGTAATTATTTGCTATGAAAAGTTTTTGTTCAATTGTCTATGCTTAAACAACTTTGTTCGATTGTTATAATCCTCCACAATATGGCCGTTTCCTATAACTTTATATTTATAAATCACCAGCCCCTCAAGGCCTACCGGTCCTCTTGCATGAATTTTACCGGTGCTGATTCCCACCTCGGCGCCCAATCCATAGCGAAAACCATCACTAAACCGTGTTGAGCAGTTCCAGAAAACATTTCCGGAGTCGACGTAATTCATAAATCTGGCCGCTTTTGTCTTATCTCTGGTAATAATACTGTCTGTATGGCCGGAACCATATTTGTTTATGTGTTCAATGGCTTCGTCAAGGTCTGAAACAACCTTGACGGAAAGTATATAGTCCAGATATTCCGTCCCCCAGTCTTCTTCCGTCGCCGGACCGGCCGAAATAATCGACCGGGTCTTAGGACAGCCTCTTAATTCGACTTGTCTTTTATCCATTGCGCTTTTTAGCTCGGGCAAAAAATCGGGCGCTATTTTTTTATGTACCAGCAAAGTTTCCGTCGCGTTGCATGCGGCCGCATACTGAGTTTTCGAATCCACAGCAACCTCTACCGCCATATTAATGTCGGCATCCTCGTCCACATAGCAGTGACAAATGCCGTCCGCATGACCCATAACCGGAATATTCGAATTGTCCATAATGTACTTTACAAACTCATTGGATCCTCTTGGAATAATCAGGTCTATATAGTCATCCATTTTCAGCATTTCGTCAACATCTGAGCGTGTTTCCAATAAAGCTATCCAGTTTGTTGGAATACCGGCCTCTTGAGTTGCCCTGATTATAACATCCGTCAGTACCCTACTGGTTTCCCTGGCCTCAGATCCGCCTTTTAAAATAACGCCGTTGCCGCTCTTCAAGCAAAGGGTGGATATTTGTACAAGGGCATCAGGCCGGGATTCAAATATTACACCGATTACTCCTATAGGGCAGGATACCCTGTAAACTTCCAGTCCTTCGTCCATCTCAGTGGCTAACGAAGTTTTCCCTACGGGATCCTCAAGTTTAATCAGGCTGTAAATACCATCGATAACATCATTAATTTTTGCCTCGTCGAATTTCAGCCTCTTTAACAAGGGTAACGAAAGGTTTTCCCCTTCGCTTCTGATTAAATCTTTCTGGTTAGCCGCTAATATTTCTTCTTTTCGAATTTTTAAAGATTCGGCTATCTTTGCCAAGGCTTTGTTCTTGAGTTCCGGCTCCGCACCGGCCAGCTTTATCGATGCTTCTCTTACGTTACGGACCAGGTTTATCATGCTCATTTTTCAGTTCCCCCTTGGGCTATATATTACCATAATTCAGGGTAAGTAGTCAGTAGCCAGTAGTCAGTATCATAACGGACTACCCCCGAATTGGAACATGTTTTTGTAGATGCGTTTGGAGATAATAGCCTCAAACGGTTTTCAGGAGGTTATGTTTTATGGCAAACAGACTCACCCGGGAAAAGAGCCCGTATTTACTCCAGCACGCCGACAACCCCGTGGACTGGTACCCCTGGGGGCAGGAGGCCTTCGAAGCGGCAAAAAGGGAGAACAAGCCGGTTTTCCTCAGTATCGGATATAGTACTTGTCACTGGTGCCACGTCATGTCACGGGAGTCATTCGAGGATGAGGAAGTCGCGCGGCTGATGAATGAGGTTTTCGTAAACGTTAAGGTCGACCGCGAAGAGAGACCGGACATCGACGGCGTATACATGACCGTGTGCCAGGTGATGACGGGAAGCGGCGGCTGGCCGCTCACCGTGATCATGACCCCGGATAAAAAACCGTTCTTCACGGCGACGTACATACCCAAAGAAAGCCGGTTCGGACGAATCGGCATGATGGAGCTGACGCCGCAGATTAAGAGGATATGGGAGTCGCGCCGGGACGAGATCGAAAGCAAGGCCGGGCAGGTGGTCTCGGTTGTAAAGGAGCTGGCGCAGGGCGCAGGCGGCGAGGAGATCGGTGAGACGAGCCTTAAGACGGCGTTCGAGCAGCTCCTGCGCGCCTTCGATAAGGAACACGGCGGTTTCGGCGCCGCGCCCAAGTTCCCGATGCCGCACAGCCTTACCTTCCTACTGCGCTACTGGAAACGGTCGGGGGACGCGCGGGCGCTCGAGATGGTTGAGCGAACGCTGGAGGCTATGCGGTCGGGCGGTGTTTACGACCATATCGGCTTCGGTTTTCACCGGTACTCCACGGACGCGGAATGGTTTCTGCCGCATTTCGAGAAGATGCTTTACGACCAGGCTTTGCTGGCAATCGCCTACCTGGAGGCGTACCAGGCTACCGGGAAAAGGCTTTACGCGCGCACCGCGAAAGAGATATTCGCGTATGTCCTGCGGGATATGACCGGTCCGGAAGGCGGTTTCTACTCCGCTGAAGACGCGGACAGCGAGGGTAAAGAGGGGAAGTTTTACCTCTGGACGGAGGATGAGATACGGCGCCTGCTCGGCGAAGGTGAGGCCGCTCTGGTGTCACAGGTCTTCAACGTTAAACCGGGTGGGAATTTCCGGGCGGAAACCGGCTCGGACGCCGGACAAAACATTTTGTTTTTGCGGGAACCGGTGGGTGATACGGCAGCCGGTTTGCAGATGCCGGAAGCAGAGCTGGAAAAGAGCCTGGAAACTGTGCGGGAAAAGCTCTTTGAATTCCGCGAAAAACGGGTGCATCCCCACAAAGACGATAAGATTCTGGCGGATTGGAACGGCCTGATGGTCGCCGCGCTGGCTAAAGGGGCGCAGGTCTTTAACGATCCGGCGTACGCTGCGGCGGCGGCAAAGGCGGCGGATTTCGTTTTAACCGCGATGCGGGATAATAACGGGGCGCTTTACCACCGTTACCGCGACGGGGAGACCGCTGTTCCGGCTTTCCTCGACGACTACAGTTTTATGATCTGGGGTCTGACCGAGCTTTACGAAGCGACCTTCGAGGTGCGTTATCTCCAGGAGGCGCTTGGTCTGAATGATATTTTACTGAGCCGGTTCTGGGATGATAAAGACGGCGGTTTTTATTCTTCTTCGGACGCCGCGGAGGATGTTCTTGTCCGCCGGAAAGAGATTTACGACGGCGCCGTTCCGTCAGGGAATTCGGTGGCCATGTTCGATCTTTTGCGTTTGGGGCTTATTACCGCGGACCCGGAACTGGAACAAAAGGCCTCCCGGATAGGGCGCGCCTTCTCCGGGAGCGTTTTGGAAGCCCCTTCGGCGCACACGCAGCTGCTGGCGGCGTTGGATTTTGCGATCGGACCCTCATATGAGATCGTTATCGTCGGCCGCCCGCAGGCACAGGACACGCGGAAGATGCTGGGTGCGGTGCGGAGCAGGTTCATACCCAACAAGGTGGTAATGGTTAGGCCCGAAGGGGAAAAAACAGCGGAGATCGGGAGCATCGCCGGCTTCACGTCCGGATTCTTAAGCCAGGGGGGCAGGGCTACGGCTTATGTCTGTCTGGACCATAACTGCAGGCTGCCGACGACGGACACCGGCAAGGTCCTGGAGCTGCTCATGGCTTGAGCATTCCGGCTGATTTGGAACCCGGCACTCAGAGGGCATTTAGTACTGATAGTGAGATACCACGGCTTTAAGTTTTTCGGTGCTATCGGTTAATGATTACACATGTTAGATTGAGTGCTGGGCAAAACGAAGCTTGAAAAAATGAACCTGTGAGCTTGAATTTGAAAGCAGTTGTAACATACACGGGACGCGATGAGAAGTGATGCAGTAATGCGTTGCTTATCGCTGCGCCCACTGAAAGAAGTACTATTAAAAGGGGTAGCTGTATGGCGGATGAGGAGAGGGAAGACGCGGCGCCTGTTCTGATTCGGCTCGAAGAAAAGCTGAAGGAACTGATAACGGCCACAGAAAAAATGAAGCTTGCGGAGTACGTACAGCTGCTTGACCGGCCGTGGCGGCTGATGTACGTTAATTTCATCGCCGGCCTGGCGCGCGGCCTGGGGATCGCCGTGGGATTCACCATCCTCGGGGCGTTGATCGTCTACCTTTTACGTGATCTGGTGGCCGCCAATCTGCCGGGAATAGGAAAATTTATCGCCGAAGTGGTACGTATGGTCAACCTGAATTTGTATTAACTATTAAGAGGAGGCTTATTAGTGGACCAGGCCAGGCAGGACTATTTCAAAAAACGGCTGGAACTGGAGAGGGAAGAACTGAAGCGGCTTATAGCAGGAATCGAAGAAACGGGTCTGGATATGTCGATGCGGGAGTCTACAAGCGAACTCTCGCTGTATGACAACCACCCGGCGGACGTGGGCAGCGAGGTTTTCGAGCGTTCCAAAGACCTTGCCCTGAAGAACGATGCGGAGTTCAAGATAAAGGCGATTGAGGACGCTTTATCCAAAATGAGGGCGGGGCGTTACGGTTTGTGTGACGAATGCGGCAGCGAGATCGCTCCGGATAGACTTGAGGCGATACCTCACACCACGATGTGCCGGCGGTGCAAAACGAAGGAGGAGAAGCTCTCTGAACCCAAGCAGCGTTCGCTTGAGGAGGAGGTTTTTCAAAACCCGTGGCAACGCGCCTTCGATGATAGTATAATGTATGACCGGGACGATACGTGGCAGGACATTGAGCAGCACGGCCCTTCGACGGAGACGGACCCGCTCGACGAGGAGGAAGGCCGCGGCGGGGTTTTGGGCGGAGCGCCTCCGGATGTCGACCAGATTCCTTACTACAAAAGCGACGGGGTGTTTTACAAGGATAACAGGGTTTAGGGAGCAGCATTATCACACGACGAAACTCCCGGGGGGTATTCGACTTGGAAACCCGTAAGCATGCCACCTTTGACCCGATTCCGGGGCAGGATGTTTTTTTCGCAATAGGGAGGATTTTGCGTTTTCCCAAACGAATAAATATCAAGTTATAACCTGTATTGTGAGCCCGGGGAGAGATATGCTTATTTTTTTTGATGAAATCAGAGATGATTTGGCTTATATAGAAGCCGAACTCATGAATACCATCGCGGGATTCAACTCGGTCATCCATGACGCCGCGGCGCACCTTTTTGCCGCGGGCGGGAAGCGGTTGCGGCCTGCTTTTGCTCTTTTTTCCGGGCGGTTTGGGCGCTATGAGCTTAATAAGGTGGTGCCGCTGGCGGTAGCCCTCGAACTGATTCATATGGCCACCCTTGTTCACGACGATATCGTCGACGGGGCGGTCGTCCGGCGCGGACGGTCTACCGTACAGTCGATCTGGGGGAATAATGTGGCTGTCCGGACCGGTGATACACTTTTCGCCAAAGCCATCGAAATCGTTGCCGGGTATGCCGACCCGTTGGTGAGCAAACAACTTGCAGCGACATGCATGAACGTGTGTACCGGGGAATTCGCTCAGGCGCGGGCGTGCTTCAACCCCGGGCAGACCTTGCGCGATTACTTCGGCCGCATCCGGAGCAAAACCGCGATACTGATCGCCAGCGCCTGCGAGCTCGGGGCGGTGGTTTGTGAGGCGCCGCGCATTGTGAGCAAGTCGCTCGGCCGGTACGGCCTCGCGGTGGGAATGGCCTTTCAGGTGGTGGATGACGTTCTCGACATAATCGCAGACGAGCGTATTCTCGGAAAGGCCACCGGCGGTGATATTCGTGAGGGCATCGCCACATTACCGGTGCTTTATGTTTTGCGCCAGGGAGGGAAGCGCCGCCGTCTGCAGGAAATCCTCTGCGCCCGGGAAAAAGGAGAGGTGGAAATCGGCGAGGCGATCGATATCGTAAAACAAGAGGGCGGGGTGCCGTACAGCCTGGACGTGGCGCAGCGCTTTGTCGGCAAGGCGAAGAAGGCGCTCAACGTGCTTCCCGACATTCCAAGCCGGCAGCATCTCGATGCAATAGCCGAGTTTGTGGTGGCACGAAAGTTCTGAAGTAAAGGTTATAATAAGTTCAAACTGCAAAACGGGGAGAATTTGAAAGGACAAGCCCTGGCGTACCTTAATAAAAAAAGGTTGCAATTGTATCGGTGATATTTTAGGAGTGTCCCATGCGGCCGGGGGTTGGTCCACTAGAAGACTGAAAATGGGCGAAGCTCATCGTCGCGCCCAGTCGAAAGAACGTTTATTTTCAAGGGAGAAGAGAATGCTCTATCCGGCGTTCATAAGGCTTGAAGGACGAAAGTGTGTGGTTGTCGGCGGCGGCAGAGTTGCGGCGCGTAAAGTGGAGATGCTGCTTAACTGCGGGGCGCGGGTTTGGGTAGTCAGCCCGGCGGTTGTGGAAGAGCTGTCTTCCCGGATAAGCGACGGTCGGGTTCAATGGGTAAACCGGGGGTTTGAAAAGGGCGATACCACGGACGCCTTTCTGGTGGTGAGCGCCACCGACGACAGGGAAGTGAACGACGTTGTTGCCCGGGAGTGCGCCGCGCAAAACATATTGCTCAATGTGGTCGACCAGCCCGAGTTTTGCAATTTCTACGTTCCGTCGGCCATCAGGAGGGGACCGCTTACCATCGCCGTATCGACGGAGGGGAAAAGCCCCCTTCTGGCCCGGAAGATAAGGGAAAGACTCGAAGAGTTGATACCGCCGGCGTACGGTGAATTCACCGAGTACCTGGGCGCTTTACGGGCCCGGATTATCGCCGACCACCCGGAAGCGAAAGGCGATTTGCTTGAAGGAATTGTTAGCCCGGAGGTTCTGGCTTGTATGGAAAAGGGTGACCTCGAAACGGCCAAGGAGTTGATGAAGATTGTTCTCGATCGTTATCGGTCTTAACCACAAGACGGCGCCGGTAAACGTCAGGGAGAGGTTCGCGTTTTCTGAAAGCCAGGTGCGGGAGGTTCTGGAGGAAGTCAGGACCAAACCCGGTGTAAGTTCGGTTGTTCTGCTTTCAACATGCAACCGGACCGAGTTTTACATATTCTTTACGAACGAAATAGGGCGAACGGCTGTAATCGAGGTTTTGTCCCGGCGGGCCGGTGTGGATTTCAGCGAGCTGAAGCGCTACCTGTACGTTCACACCGAAAACGACTGCGTACGGCACCTCTTTAAGGTCGCTGCGGGACTTGATTCAATGGTCATCGGTGAAACCCAGATTCTCGGCCAGGTGAAGGAAGCTTACCAACTGGCCAAAAACTGCGATTCATCGGGGAAGTATTTCAACGCGTTGTTTCAGCAGGCGCTGGCGGTTGGAAAGAAAGTCCGCAACGACACCGGAATCGACCAAAACCCGGTGTCTGTGAGTTACGCTGCGGTGGAGCTTGCCAGACAGACACTGGGAAGCCTCGAGGGGCGAACGGTGTTGATAGTCGGCGCCGGTAAGATGAGCGACCTTACCGCAAAGCATCTTGTGGCCAGCGGCGTAACCGGAGTGATTGTTTCCAACCGGTCTTTTGAACGCGCCCGGGAGCTTGCAGGCCGTTTTAGGGGACAGGCCGTGCGTTTTGACGAACTCTACCAGTGGATTGAAAAATCGGATATCGTGATAAGCTGCACGGCGGCGGCTCATTACGTGATCCACGCCGGCGAAATGACCAGGGTTATGGAGAAACGCAAGGGAACAAAGATTTTTCTGATCGATATTGCGGTGCCCAGGGACATCGAGCCTGCGGTGGGCGACTTGCCGGGAGTGGCGCTTTCCGACATCGACGGGCTGCAGCACGTTGTCGACGCGAATCTTTCCGAGAGGCGCGAGATGGCGGTGCAGGTGGAGAGAATAATAGAAGAAGAAGTCGAGGGATTTGTCCGGAGGCAGGCTGCTCAGACTGTGGTTCCCACAGTGGTGGCCCTGAAGAAACTTGGTGACGATATAAAGCAAAAAGAACTCCGCCGGGCCTTGAACCGTCTGGGTGATCTATCCGAGCGCGAGCGGAAGGTGATAACCTCTATGGCCAACAGCATCGTAAACCAGTTGCTGCACGAACCCGTCCGGGGTTTAAAAGACCTTGCCCTTTCTTCGAAGGGACAACTCTATTCGGAAGCTATTCAGGATTTATTCGGGCTGGAAGTCCCGGTGGAGATTCCCGCGGCAGTGGTTAAGGGGAAGATTTAGAATAGTGGGACGCCGGATTGTTGTCGGGACACGGGGGAGTGCGCTGGCTCTTGAACAAACCGAGATTGTGGCGGATGCGCTGAAGCGCAGGTGGCCGGAATACCGGTTCAGCATAAAGAAAATTAAGACCGTCGGGGACAAGATTCTCGATGTCGCCCTGGCGAAAATTGGGGATAAGGGGCTTTTTACAAAGGAATTAGAGGTTGCTCTTCTAAATAAAGAGATCGACATCGCGGTCCACAGCATGAAGGATGTTCCCACGCTTTTACCGGAGGACCTGGTTATCGGCGCAGTGTTAGAGCGGGAGTATCCGGGTGATGTATTGGTTTCCACCTCGGGGAAGGTGCTTGACGGCCTCCCGCAGGGAGCGCGGGTGGGCACTTCGAGCCTGCGGCGGCAGGCGCAGTTGAAACACTACCGCCCGGACCTTGTGATTGTTCCCGTCCGCGGCAACGTTATTACCCGCCTGAACAAGTTGAAAGCCGGTGATTTCGACGCCATTGTGCTGGCATGGGCCGGTTTGGCCCGTTTGGGGCTGGAAGGTCACGCAACCCAGCGCCTCCCGTATAGTGTTTGTCTGCCCGCAGTGGCCCAGGGAGCGATAGGGATAGAAATCCGCGCCAACGATCCGGAAATTACCCGGCTCACCGAGGTTTTGGACGACGCGGATACCAGGGCGCAGGTTCTTGCCGAGCGGGCCTTGATGCGCCGTCTTGAGGGAGGCTGCCAGGTTCCGATCGGCGCAATCGCTTCCACCATGAACGAGGAACTCACCATTGAGGGAGTAGTGGCGGACCTTGGCGGCCGGCGGCTTGTCCGGGCGCAGGATAGCGGCCCGGTCTTTCAGGCCGAAGAGGTAGGGATGCGGCTGGCGGAGAAGTTATTGGGCATTGGTGGGGATAAAATTTTAGAATCGATCCGCGGGGAGAAAGAACGATAATGGCCGGAAAAGTTTATTTGGTGGGTGCGGGACCAGGCGATCCCGGCCTGATCACGCAAAAGGGATTGCGGTATCTTTCATCGGCTGACGTGGTGGTCTACGACCGACTGGTCAACCCGCGTTTGCTCGGGTACGCCCGGGCGGACGCGGAAATCATCTATGCGGGTAAGTCTCCCGAGCGCCACGCTTTGAAGCAGGACGAAATAAACGCGCTTCTGGTAGAGAAGGCCCGGGAGGGAAGGGTGGTCGCAAGGCTTAAAGGCGGCGACCCCTTTGTTTTCGGCCGGGGCGGCGAAGAAGCTGAAGCCTTGAGGCGCGCCGGGTTTGCGTTTGAAGTGGTCCCGGGAGTCACCGCGGCGGTGGCGGCGCCGGCATACGCAGGCATCCCGGTTACCCACAGGGATTTTACCTCAAGTTTTGCGGTGATAACGGGCAATGAAGATCCGAATAAAAACGATTCAGCTATTGATTGGAATAAGATCGCCGGCAGCGGGACCCTGATTTTTTTAATGGGTATGGCGCATCTTCCGGACATCATGAAGCGCTTGAAAGAAGCGGGGCTTCCCGGTGGGATGACGGTGGCGGTCATCCAGTGGGGAACGACGGCGAAACAGCGTACGGTAACGGGCACCCTGGACGATATTACCGCCGGGGTTAAGGCCGCGGGTCTTACCAATCCGGCGGTGGTGGTGGTCGGAAAGGTTGTTTCCCTCCGGGAGGAATTGGCCTGGTTCGAACAGGGGCCGCTTTTCGGACGGCGCATCGTGGTCACCAGGTCGCGGGAGCAGGCCAGCGTGTTGTCCGAAGCGATTTCGGCCCTCGGCGGCGAAGCCTTCGAGTTTCCGACGATCAGGATTGAGCCGCCCGAAAGTTGGGAAGGGCTTGACACCGCCATCCGGAAGGCTGGAACGTACGACTGGGTGATCTTCACCTCGGTGAACGGGGTTAGCATGTTTTACCGGCGCCTTCGGGAACTGGGCTGCGACATCCGCGCTTTCAACCGGGCGCATATTGCATCTATCGGACCCGGAACGCGGGCGGCGCTCGAAGAGCGGGGCCTGGTGGTCGAGTACACGCCCCAGGAGTTCAAGGCGGAGGCCGTGGCCGAAGGCCTTAAGACACTGATGCCGGCCGGGGCGCGGGTGCTTCTGCCGCGGGCGGACATCGCGCCGGATTCCCTGCCGCGGGCGCTGGCGGAGGCGGGATATCTCGCCGACAACATCGCAGCCTACCGGACTGCGCCGGAACGCCGCAGCGCGGGTTTGCTGCGCGAGATGCTGGCAAGCGGCGCTGTGGATGCTGTTACCTTCACGAGTTCTTCGACCGTAACGAACTTCGTTGCCGCGCTGGGTCCCGACACGCCGGGACTTCTGGAAAAAACGGCGGTAGCCTCCATCGGCCCGGTAACCAGTGATACCGCCCGTAAGGCGTGCCTTACAGTGGACGTTCAGGCGGACCGCTACACCATTCCCGGGCTGGTTGAGGCGCTTGTAGAATTCTTTACAAGGATGAAGAATGAAGGATGAAACGGGGAAAGTCCTTAGTCCTCGGTCGACAGTTCTCAGTCCGGGGAAAAAGTTGCGAGTTAAGCGTTGGGAGATAGGGTCGAAAGAGGGGTAGGGTGGGCTGTGCCCACCGAGTATCCGAATACCGGAAAACGGTGAATGAGGCCACCTTATAAATCTGACTCTATTCATCATTCCGTATTCATAATTTTTAATTCATGGTTTTCTTGGCGTCTTGGCGGTTTAATTATTGAGATTGGGGGTTTTTAACTTGGGCTTTCCGGTTACGCGACTGCGGAGGCTTCGCGTGAGCGAGGAGATGCGAAAACTCGTCCGGGAAACACAGCTTGAAGCGGGAGACCTGGTTTACCCGGTTTTTGTCGCGGAGGGAAGCGGTGTCGTGATCCCGGTTGAAGCGATGCCGGGAATTAAACGCTTCTCGGTGGACACCCTTCTGGGCGAGGTTGAGACGGTGGTGGAAGCCGGAATCCCGGGGATTATAATCTTCGGCGTTCCCGACGTTAAGGACGAGGCCGCATCCGGCGCCTGGGATGAGAACGGCGTTGTTCAGCGGGCGATCGGGGCGATAAAAGAACGCTTTCCGGACCTGATGGTTATAACGGACCTGTGCCTCTGCGCTTACACCGCCTGGGGACACTGCGGCGTGGTAAAGGACGACCGGATACTGAACGATCCCACTCTGGAAATCCTCGCGCGCACCGCTGTTTCCCATGCCCGCGCGGGAGCGGATATAATAGCGCCTTCCGACATGATGGACGGCAGGGTGGGCGCAATCAGGCAGGCGCTTGACACCGCCGGATACGCGGACACGGCGGTAATGGCGTACAGCGCCAAGTATGCATCCGCCTTCTACGGCCCCTTCAGGGAGGCGGCCGACTCCAGCCCGCAGTTCGGCGACCGGCGGAGCTACCAGATGGACCCCGCGAACGCCTCGGAGGCCCTGGTGGAGGTGGCGCTCGACCTGGAGGAAGGCGCGGATATCGTGATGGTAAAACCCGCGCTCGCTTATCTCGATGTGATTTGCCGGGTTAAAAAAGAATTCGGTCGTCCTGTGGCGGCCTATAACGTCAGCGGCGAGTATTCGCTGGTCAAGGCGGCGGCGGAACGCGGGTGGATCGACGAGCGGGCGGTGGTGCTGGAGGTGCTCACCGCGATCAAGCGCGCAGGCGCGGATATCATCCTGACTTACTTCGCCAAAGATGTCGCAAGATGGCTGAAGGATGAGTGAGAGTAACTATTCTGGGTCAGAAGTCAGAAGTCAGAAGTCCAAAATTTTGGATTCTGGCTACTTCCAGCACTCAGGTGTTAAATTTGCGTTAGAACAATAAACTATTTTCTGGCTAAAGATAAGGCATTGACCTTCCGGTTTAGACATGCACTGAGTGCTGGATGAATTCGACCCGGAAGCCGATCTAAATAGCTACGATTTATAAAAGGGGAGCGGTAGTATGATCGTATCCTGGAACGCAACCAACGAATGTAACCTCAAATGCGCCCACTGTTACCGGGACGCGGGGTCGAAAAAAACCGACGAACTGACGACGGAAGAGGGCCGCACGCTCATTGACGAGATCGCCCGGGCCGGGTTTAAGATAATGATTTTCTCGGGCGGGGAGCCCGTCATGCGGTCCGACCTGTTCGAGTTGGCGGCTTACGCCCGCGAAAAAGGTCTGCGGCCGGTTCTGGGTACCAACGGGACCTTAATCACACCCGAGGTGGCCGGGCGGTTGTCGGAGGCCGGGTTAATGGCGGCGGGAATCAGCCTCGACAGCATGGACAAAAAGGTGCACGACGAACTGCGCGGTGTGCCCGGTTCCTGGGACGCGGCGGTTGAAGGCATGCGGGCCTGCCGGGAAGCCGGGCTTCGTTTCCAGGTCCATACCACGGTGATGGACTTCAATTATAACGAAATTGAAAAGCTTACGGATTTTTCCGTGGAAATCGGGGCACAGGGGCACCACGTCTTTTTCCTGGTGCCGACGGGCCGTGCGGTGGAGATAGCGGAGGCTTCAATCAAGGCCGATCAGTACGAACGTCTCCTACGGCGTCTCCTGGAAAAACAGAAGCAGGTGCCGATAGAGATAAAACCCACCTGCGCGCCGCATTTTTTAAGGATCGCCAAACAGATGGGCGTCAATATGCGTTTCACCCGGGGATGCCTGGCGGGGCTCTCCTACTGCCTGATCAACCCGGTGGGCGTGGTGCAGGCCTGCGCTTATCTCGACGTCCCTGCGGGGAACGTCCGGGAAACACCTTTCTCGCAGATCTGGCGGGACGCCGAGTTCTTTAAGCACCTGCGGACGCGCCGGTACACCGGAAAATGCGGGAGTTGCGAATACGAGGACGTATGCGGCGGCTGTCGGGCAAGGGCGAAGTTTTATTACGACGATTACATGGGCGAAGAACCGTGGTGTCTTTACGGGGGGAAGAGCCGGGTGCAGCGGTCGAGCTGACGGTATAACGTAGAATCTTAAAAGAGAATGAAAATATAGACCCGTAAGCTTTGAATTTAGAAGAGGTGTTGTAACGTACACGGAACGCGCCGAGAAGTGATGCAGTGCAATGAAGACGGCGGAGACGAACCGGAGCGTACTGGGTGCGTACGTGAAGATTCGGCATCGCCGGGCTGACGCAGCAATGCGTTGCTTATCGACGCGCCTACCGAAAAAAGCACTATTTTCAGAGGGAGGAGGGGGTCGATTGGCATTCGACGATAAGGAGCTGACCGAAGAGGATCGGCGGTTGCTGGCGGCGATGCAGGAAGGTTTTCTGCCGGTGCCTCAGCCTTTTAAGGAAACGGCGGAGAGGCTCGGGTCGACCGAGAGCGACGTGATCGCCGGACTCAGGCGGCTCAAGGAAGAAGGGGCGATCCGGCGCCTCGGGGCGATCATCGATTCCCGGAAAATAGGATACACCGGGACGCTGTGCGCGATGAAAGTCCCCGGAGAGCGCATCCCCGAGGTTGCAGAAGCGATAAACTCCTTCCCTGAGGTTACACACAACTACGTCCGAGAATACGAGTACAACGTCTGGTTTACCATCCTGGCGCCCTCTGTCGACAGGATTAACGATATACTGGCGACGATAAAGAAAAATACGGGAATTCCCGAGGTTATCAACCTTTCGGCGCGCCGTATCTTTAAAATACGCGTAAGGTTCGATTTGGAAGGCGCCGCAAAACCCTAACCCGGACAAGCCGGAAACAAGATAGCTTATATCCTTCTTATTCGGATGGCCTTGCATGAGAACGGCGGCATAAAGTTGATGCACCTCAATCGCTGCTCTGATTGTCGTCATGTTTAGTTTAATCTCTGTGCATCCGTGGTGAATCTGAGATCAGCGTAAATCTTGGGTATTAAAGGCCCCAAGCGTTGAAGCGCGTTTATAGAATCGGAGTGGTCTTGGAGGGGAAAATGTGAACGAGATTGAAGAGCGCCTGATACTGGAACTGGGTGAAAACTTTCCGGTGGAGTCCAGGCCGTTCGCGGTGATCGGCGCCCGCCTGGGAATGACGGAAGACGAGGTAATCGCCAGGGTGAAGGAGTTCATGGACAAGGGAATCATCCGGCGGTTGAGTGTGGCCTTGAGGCATCAGAACGTCGGTTTCACGGCCAACGCCATGATCGTCTGGAAGGTGCCGCCGGAGCGGCTGGATGAGGTGGGGAACAAACTGGCCTCCTTCCCCGAGGTGACCCACTGTTACGAACGCGAAACCGCCCGGGACTGGCCATACAACCTCTATGTCGTCGTGCACCGCCCCCACCGCAAGGAGTGTCTGGCGATTGCGGCAAGGCTCAGCGAGGCGGTGGGAGTCGCGGATTACCGGGTGCTTTTCAGCACAGCGGAATTAAAACGCTCAAACCCGCAATATTTTATCGAAAGAGGGGAAGACGATGCGGTTTGACCGTTCCGATAACCTGTTCGCCAAAGCCAGGGATTACATGCCGGGCGGGGTTAACAGCCCGGTCCGGGCTTTCAAGTCGGTAGGACGTGATCCGGTTTTTATTAATAAGGCGGCCGGAGCGCGGCTTTATGACGCCGACGGCAACGCCTTCATCGATTACGTATGTTCCTGGGGGCCGCTCATTCTGGGGCACGCCCACCCCGCGGTGGTCCGGGCCGTCTGCGAAGCGGCCGAGAACGGAACAAGTTACGGCGCGCCCACGGAACTGGAGGTCGAACTGGCGAGAAGAATAGTCGCGGCGCTTCCGGCGGTGGAGATGGTCCGCCTCGTCAACTCCGGGACCGAAGCGACAATGAGCGCTGTACGCCTGGCACGGGCTTATACCAGGCGTTCGAAGATTTTGAAGTTTGAAGGCTGTTACCACGGTCACGGCGATTCCTTTCTGATTAAAGCAGGTTCCGGGGCGCTTACGCTCGGGGTGCCGACCAGTCCGGGTATTCCTCCCGCTGTGGCGCAGGACACCGTGATCGCTCCTTATAACGATCTCGACACCGTGCGTGAGATAATGAGGCGTGAGGGCGAGAACATCGCCGCGGTGATCGTCGAACCGGTCGCCGGAAATATGGGTATTGTGCCGCCGGCGGAGGGCTTTCTGCCCGGCTTGCGGGCGCTGTGTTCGGAGTACGGCGCGCTGCTGATTTTCGATGAGGTGATAACCGGCTTCCGGGTGGGTTACAGCGGGGCGCAGGAGCTTTACGGGGTTTACCCGGACCTTACCTGTCTGGGGAAGGTTATCGGCGGCGGACTGCCGGTCGGGGCTTACGGCGGCGGAAAGAGGATAATGGAAATGATTGCGCCTGAGGGGCCGGTTTACCAGGCGGGCACGTTATCCGGAAACCCGCTGGCGATGGCCGCCGGGATAGCCACCCTTGACGCTCTTAGTAAACCCGGGACTTACGACAAACTGGACGTCACGGCCGCCAGGCTCGCTTCGGGGTTGGAGAAGGCGGCGGCGGAAGCGGGGGTCCCCGCGGCGGTCAACCGGGTTGGTTCCCTGCTGACGATGTTCCTGACGCCCGGACCGGTATCGGACTACGCCGGCGCTACCGCCGCGGATACGGAAAGGTACGCGGCTTTTTTCCGCGGAATGCTAAAGACGGGGATATACCTGCCGCCCTCTCAGTTTGAGGCGCTTTTTGTCTCGCTGGCGCATTCGGTTGCGGATATCGACGAAACGGTTGAAGCGGCAGCCCGCTGTCTGCGCGCCATCGCCTGATGTTTGCCGATATTCATCAAATCAACCGCCAAGACGCCAAGGGAACCATAATACGGAATGCGTAAAACTGAAAAAAGACTATTTTCATAAAGTTTTGTGCCTAAGCGTAGCGAAATGCGTGGCTATAAAAATGAAAATGTAAAGGCCCGTGAGCTTAAAACTTAGAGCAGAAGCGCGTGATATACAAGGAGCGCTGTGAAAAGCAAGTAGAGCGCGAAGAACAATGCCGCCGGATAATTGGGAAGTGAGAAGTGAGAAGTTGGAAGTGCGACTAATTGTAGAAATTCGCCAAGCGAATTGCATCCTGATATCTCACCTCTAACCTCTTGCATCCCACCTCTCAAATGGCCGGAGCGTACAGGGTGCGTACGTGAGGATTCGGCTCTGCCGGGCTGACGCATTAATACGTACTTCGCGTTGCGCCCATCGAAAGCAGCACTATTTCCAAGGGAGTCCCACATGCCGCATCCAGCGGCACCACGTCGAATGTATTAACGTAGAACGTTGAACGTTGAACGGACCCCAAAGGTCCGTCAGTATAAGGTTGAACGTTGTTTTCGATAGGAGGTCTTTCTTATGTGTTCCGGAGGTGCTGTTCCCCGTTGTATCGTGGAGTTGACGGGATACTATCTGGCTCTGGTTTTGAGGGAAGCCTGCGATGAATGCCCCGTCTGTTCCAATCATCTGCAGGAGGCGCAGAAGGTCCTGCGCGAGATCGGCAGGAGCCTGGGTGGAACGGAGCTTTGCAAGAAGCTGAAAGAGCTTACGGAAGGGGCTTATAAAGAGGCCGCGTGCGGTGTGGGGCGGATCGGCGCAAGCATCGTCACTGAGGCGCTTGCCGGCTACGACGAGGAGTTCGAGGCGCACGTCACCGAAAGGTACTGTCCCGCCGGTGTATGCGATATCCGTTATGTGGCGGAGGCATAAAGGCAACTATTCAGGCGCCCCCGTTGGGCGCGTCGATAGGCTGCGAATTTCAGATGTCAGATATAGGTGGCTGGCGTATGTCTGAGCCTTAGCGTATAATTGAGTGCTGGGTCAGCGAAACACTCAGCGGCTGAACGGTTCAATATAATAATAGGTGACTATACCATTATAGCACGTAAGGAGGAACCCCTATAGGGGTTCCTGAATTTTAAGGGGGGTTGTGTGTTTTGTTGTTAACCCATAAAATTGAACCATGCGATACTTCCGGGAGTTATGGAATGATATACGCAAAATCGCGGAGTATTATGGCCTATACCAACTATTACCGTATGGTTATAGAGAGTGGATTTTAGTTATGTTAATCGGTTTAGTTGGGGATGCAACCACTTATTTTCGTGGTTTTTGGCAACCTTTATCGGCAAGTTTCATAGCAGTAATTTTAGCGAATATTGTGGTTGTTTGCGTGTGTGGTCGTGGTTTTACTTTCTTGAGACCTTTGATTTTAAAACCTGAAGTCAGAAGGGTTGTTTCGGATAAAAACTATGAGCAGGGCTATGAAACTTCACTGGGCCGTCCTTATTTTGCTTCCGTGGATGTGAAAAATATCAAAAAAGGGTTACGTATTAGCGATGCTACGGTATCACTTTTATTTTACCCTCCAAATAGCAAAGAGCCGCTTGTACCTAGGTCAATTAATGCACGTTGGGAAGAAAATATAGATCAGTTTAACCAAGGTAAATATCAAAGAATAAGCGATCTATATAAGTTACCTATGGAGCCCAATGGTATTTCCCATAGGTTTAATATCGCCTTTAAGCACGAAGAACAGAAGGATGCGTTTGCTTTCAACTTTGATTCCTGCCGATTACCCGGATGGAAGAATTACGATTGGGCTATATCTCCCGGAGAATATAAAGTACGGGTAGAAATTAATGCTTCAGAGTTAAACAGACCGATAGTGCGGTTCTTCAAGCTTTATAATTACGGCACTGGTACGGCGTTAAAGATAGGTTGAAACTTTTTGTCCCAAAATAGCAGGAAAACGAAAGATGGAGGGTTTAACTTGAAGGTAATATTGGGAGGCAAAGGTATTAAAAAAGAGACACCCCATTCGGTTCGAGGGGTGTCTTTGATTATTAGGATAATAACCTCGTTAACATGGACTTGTTTTGGACGTTTATTACACTGGTTAAGGATACCTAGTTTTATCGCTAATATGACCTACGATGACCTTATTACCGGCGACCATATCGAGGTGTATAACAGTTCTCTTGCTGTTCGTATAAGTGTAAACAACCGAGATTATTTCTTTGACCGATTCACCGGCAAGTTTAACGGCACAGGATACATGTTTAGAACCCCAGAATGTTTTAACCAATCCGCTGGTTACAGAAAGGCTTTAACCTAAAAATCAATTCTTTTTCGCGGTTATCTGGATTACTATTTATTTCGTAAGTAAATGAGGTTGGTTTTCGTTCTAATATACAAGGGTTGTCCCCACCTAAATGCCTAAGCAGTCGCTCCTTAATATATCCTTTACCCACGTAAACTGGCTCGTATCTGGAACTGAAGATAGTATACACTCCTACAACTCCGTCAGGTACAGTGTTAATACCGATAAGATTGAAAGCCATAGGGATTGGCGGAACAGATGGCATAATTATCTCCCCTTCTTTTATATTTGGTTTATTATACCATGAAGCGACATAACAAAAGGTAAATTGAAGAAAAAATTCTACGTGATGTAGCAGGAAAAACGAAAGAATCATAGAATGGTTGCCAAAGAATAGGTTAATAATAAATCACCAAGACCGCCTTACGGCGGCCTGGTGGTTGGCTTGCAGGGCTCTTTAGGTGGTTGGACCTAAGGAGCTTTTTCCTGCCCTTTGGTTAAGTAACACACGTCAAGTATGCACCTAACGCAATTAAGGCAGTCCTGCGAGGGGGTAATTTGTCCACAAATTGCGACCGGGATTACCCCAAACAAAAATACTCCCATTGCGGGTTCCTCCTTTCAGGAGCGCTCTGGTGAATTCAGTCGCCTCCTGCCCAATAAGGCTGACTGTCACTTTTGCGAGGCTCTACAAGAGAAACCCTTGTCCGTAACCATAGGAGCCTAATGCAAGTTTGGATAATCATACCATACTAACATAATGAACACAATAATAGCTACCAATTGTTACCGAGGAGGGGTATAATGCTAGTAATAGACTATCGGTTGGGCGGAAAACCTCGGTATATCCTTAAAACCGCCAGGAGTAGGGACATGTTGGTTCCAGCCGATATACGCAAATGCGTCGCTTTTATTTGTTATCGAGACCACCAGCAGATGATTAAGTTTGCTGGAACCGCCTTTTTTGTAAGTAGGCAATCCCAGGACGAATCTACTTATAGATTTGTCTATATTGTGACAGCAAAGCACGTTATTCAGGAAATTGAACAGCACAGCGTTGATAGTTCTGTTGTTCTCCGACTAAATACTAAAGCTGGTTCATATCAAGAAATTGATACCGACTCCAGGGACTGGTTGTTTCATGAAACTGAACCTGCTTTTGATGTGGCAATATTAAATTGGGCACCACCTAGTAATGAAATTGACTACCTTCATTTCCCCCTTGAAGCAGCTGCAACTGATGAAATTATATTCAATGAAGAAATAGGTTTAGGTGATGAAGTATTTTTGGCAGGTTTATTTACAAAACACTATGGAAAACATAATAACATTCCCATTGTACGTGTGGGTAACATTGCAGCCATGCCCGAAGAGCCTGTGAAAACCAAAATGGGTTTAATGGATGCATACCTTATAGAAGCAAGGTCTATAGGTGGACTTAGTGGTTCACCGGTATTTGTTCATTTAGGTCCAATAAGGACAAGTTGGGATAAAGAGAAAGAAACAAAAATAAAAGGCGACAAGTTTTTCTTATTGGGGTTAGTGCATGGGCATTGGGATGTTCCTTTTGATGAGCAGATGGATGTAGGGGGAGACAAGGTTGGGGAAGACAAAATCAATATGGGTATCGCCGTGGTTGTGCCAGTTTCAAAGATTATTGAGGTTATAGACCATCCTAAATTCAAGGAGATTCGAGAAAGAGTGGAAGAGAAGCGTAGAAAAGAAAGCTTGCCTACCCCTGATAATGCACACAATGAAAAACCATTTACACGGGATAACTTTCTCTCTGATCTTAAGAAAGCGTCCCGCCGTGTAGCGGATGACCGATCTGATCGACGCCCTGGCAAACCTGAGAAAGCCAAGTAATGAACAAGTTCTGCTCGTCCCTCCGATGGTTATAGCGGAACATAAACTCGTCTAAATAACACTGGAGGTACTTTGCGCTAACGGCGTGATGTGTACCGTCAAGGCTACGTTTTAACTGTGACCAAAAGCACTCAATATTGTTCGTGTGAATGTCGCCCCTAACGTATATCTTCTGTGCATGATGGATGCGGCGGTGATGATAACCTGCTTTCCCTACGCCGTTGTAACTTAGATATTCGTCGGTATAAATGATGCTACCCGGTAATACACGCTCTCCCAACATGGGCAGGAGCGTTTTTGTTTTAGCATCGGGAACGACTTCGGCAACGACCTTACCTTGACGCTGGACAACACCGGCGACAATAGTCTTGCCTTCGGCACCACGACCGCGTTTACCACGGCGTTTACCGCCGACATAAGTTTCGTCCATTTCTACGGCACCAGAAAACGAACCAACGTCTTCCTTTAGGAGTTTGCGTATCTGATGGAACATACGCCACGCCGCTTTATAAGTAACACCTAACTGGCGTTGGAGTTGCTTCGCCGATATACCGCAACGTGTACTACTCATAAGGTAAACAGCGTAGAACCACAATTTAAGCGGTGTACTGGACTTATGAAAGATGGTTCCCGCCGTAGGATAGAAGTGCGTCCCGCAGTTATCGCATGAGTAGCAGCGGCGATTAGTAAGCCGGTGGTGCTTTGTGATGCGGCCACACTTCTTGCAGTAGATACCGTTGGGGTGAAAGTGGTTAACTAACCACTCAAGGCAAGCGTTATCGTCGGGGAAATCCTTATGGAAACTATTAATGGTGTACTTCTCCACTTGATGCACCTTCCTTACTGGTTTCTTAAGAATATTATACCAGAAGGTTTACGTGCTGTCAAGGGATAATCGCCTAATAATATATTCAAGGCGTCTTGGGGATTAGGTTGTAGCAGGGTGGGTTTTACCCACCTTTGATTCTTTACGGCTTGTTTAACAGGGCTAATGCAGACAAAAGGGAGTACAGGAACCAAAGCGCAAAAAGGTAAATCCCGACGTAAATCGGCCTGGTTTTAAGGGCTACCGCGCCGCCGACGCTCCAAAGCGCAAGGCTCCATAAGGTGAAAACGCTGCAGCGCGCGAGAAAGGCGTAAAGCAGGGTCTTCGGGTAGGGGAAAAACATGGCCAGGGTCACGGTTACCCGGTGAAAGTTCTCCACCGAGGATGACAGAGCGATGCCCGTGCTGACGACGTTACCGAGCAGGATCGGTACGTAACCATATACGGCGATGGTAAGAACGGTCTCGAAAGGAATCACGGTTTTGCGTAGCGAGCCGTAAAGTCTCAATAACAGGGATACCATCAACCAGACGACTACAGGGAACAGGACGGCGCCGAAAAGGGCCGCCAGCGGCACCGTAACAGGGATGAATTCCTTTATTTTTCCTAATTCGCCGGGCGGGATCTTAAGAGTGTTGTTTTCGATCATCCAGATGGTTGCCGCCCTGATCTTGGGCAGCAGGATTAGGGCCATGAAGATATTCAGGGCGCAGAGCACGAGCGCCGGACGCATGAACAGCGGACGGTCCGCGACTATTCTGAAAACGGCGAGCGGCTCGGTTACAACCAAAAACAAACGCTTTACGGAGGACGGAAAATCCTGCGCCAAATTTCAATTACTCCTTTGTTCCGCAAAATATAATATAGTCGTATTCGCTCCCCGGATGTTGTTTTCCTGCATGGAAAACATAAGGTTCAACGTTCAACGTGCAATGTATCCCGGAGTGTTGCGGGACAGTTGCTTGACAGAACATCGCCGAAAGGCTAAGCTTTGAGGAAAAAGAAACGGGTGATGACTTTGGAGGAAGTCGTGGTCCAGGTCGCGGGATTCATGGCCCTGGCGGCGAGGACGGCGCCGAAGTCGCTCGGCCAGGATTACCTCGAAATCAAGGTGATAGCGGGCGCGGATTTGCCGCGACTGGCCGAGGGGATGGAGGCTTTCGGGAGGGAAACGGGTAAAAAGGACTTTGACCGGGATGCGGAAAGTGTGCGCAGGTCGGCGGCGGTTTTTCTCATCGGCCTGAAAAACGCGAAACCCCTGGGCCTTAACTGCGGCGCCTGCGGTTTTCCACGCTGCGACGATGTGGTTGAGCATGAAGAAAAGGAGTTCAGAGGGCCGCATTGTTACTGGCGGGCGATGGATATGGGCATCGCAATCGGCTCAGCGGTAAAGACGGCTTCCCTTTTTAACGTCGATAACCGGGTCATGTACCGGGCTGGTGTTGCGGCCCGCCGGCTGGGTTTGACTGACGCCGGTGTGGTTCTGGGGATACCTTTGGCGGCCACGGGCAAGAGTGTTTTTTTCGACCGTACGCCGAAGAAAGAATAGGGCCGGGTCTATACCAGACGGTAAAGAATAACCACAGAGACACAGAGCACACGGAGGAAAGAAGGAAATATACGTATTTATTCTTTTAATTATAGTTTTGATATTTCTGTTCTCTGTGAACTCAGTGCCTCTGTGGCGGCCCAGCACTCAACTTGCTGATCTTAAGACGCAGCGTTCTGAGTCGCCTTGCGTCTATGAAAATGCAAAGTGTCTTAAAGTGCCGTTGAGTGCCGGGTGGTTCCGGATTGTACGGCTTAGGAAAAAAAATAATTTAAATAGTCAGAACGGGACTGCAAAAAAGAGAGCGGTGGACTTTACGCCACCGCTCTCTTTTTCCTAAGATTTATATTTAACCCTTTGCGGCCTTTTCTTTTGCCGCCTTGGCCGCACGCAGGTCGATGAACCGGTCCTTCAGCTTCTTCATGACCATCGGCATCGTGGTATACTCCATCTCGTCGAGGTGCAGCCGGTGCGGCTCAAACGGCCCAAGGCGTCTCATATAATCGGCGATGAGGTTCGCCTCATCCCGCGCCCGGTCGAAGGCCGGGTCGTCGAAGAGGTCCTGCGGACCTATAAGCCGTCCATTCGCCAGTTGGAAACCGAGCGCGACAACCCGCGGCGGCCCGTCGAAGCGCGTCGGGGTGGCCTGCCGGACTCCTACGGCCATCAGGGGACCGCTGTGGGAGCCCCTCATCCACCCGGAAACCAAATGCGGGTGGGCGAAAGGTTCAAGTACTTCTCCCACCGCCGGGTAACCGCTCTGACAGCGGACGATGCATACGGGGTCGTCCTTGCCCACGTACCGTCCGGCCATGATGTTGAGGCGTTGGGTGCTGGAGACCGCCGCGATCTGGCCGGTGTCCTTGTGGAATATCCGTTTGATGCAGTAACGGCCGGGCGCGCCGATAAAAATCAGCATATCGTAAATCTCTTCGGGGGCGGCGAAAGTAATCTTCTTGTCATCGATCAGATCGCGGACCTCAAAAAGAAAGCCGGAGTGCATCTTAGGGTCGATCACCAGGCCGATCGTATTGAAGGGGTCCGCAAATATCTTATACAGCGGGAGGTTCCAGGCGCCGGGCTCGGTCTTGTCGGCCATGAAAACGATAATCGGCTCGCTCGTCCGTTCCTCAATCTCCATTTCGGCCACGCCGGGTCCGAGCCCTTTGATGTTTCCGGAAAAGGCGTCCGAGAGCAGGTCCTGGCCCGCGCCATACAGTTTGAGCTTCTTGGCGACTTCGGTACAGGCGACGAAGGTATCCCAGGCCAACTGGTGAATCTCGCCGTTGTTCCGCCCGAGTTGATGTGTCAGGACCAGGTTGACGTCGTCACCGACATGTGCAACGTAGAAATCTATGAGTAAAGGGCTGCCCGAAAGAGTGCCGCGTGCCTTTTCAAGAAGTTCGGGGTGAACGCTGGAATGACCTATAAAACCGCCGACATCGGCTTTGATAACGGAAAGCGTAAGCTTTTTACCCATCTGCTTTTCTCCTCCTCTAAAAATAAATGTGTTATACTAATTCTATGAGTACGTCCTTTATTCCTCCTTAATGATTGGGTTTTTGTAGATTTTTTTCCGGCTCTGGCGGCATCCTTCCAGTTTTTTGGCCGCCCCTTGTTTCACTTCCGTCCCACCACCCTGAAACAAACGATGCCGACCAAAAAGGGCAGCCATACCGTAATACCGCGGTAAACGAAGGTGACCAGCACCGCCGTTTCGGAATCAACCCCGAGAGAAGCGAGCGTTGCGGCCATCGCGCCTTCAACGACCCCCACCCCGGAAGGGGTGATTGAAATAATCATAAAGAGCACCCCCACGGCGTAACCGGCGATCAGTGTTCCGGGAGGCACCCCGCCGGCGAACGCCATGAAAACCGTGCCGAGGATGCAGATGCCGAGGACTTCCACCAGGAGCGCGTGCAGCGCCACCCGCAGGATGCGGTGCGGTTTCCGCGAGAGCCATTCCACCCCTTCAAGAAGATTATGAACGAAACGGTCCACCTTTTCCTCAAGGTTCCTGCGTCTCACGGGTGGGAAAACCACTGCGGCCCTCACCGCGCCGCCGGCCAAACGCATCAGTGTCTGCGGCCGGTGAACCGCAACCGCCAGGAGAAAAGCCTGTACCCCTAAAAACGCCAGCAGCAGAACCGCCGCCAGTCCTTCGTACGCTGTAAGGCTTCTGTTTATCCAGAGATAACCGAAGGCCGTCATCAAGACCACAAAGAAGGCGCCGTAGTCGCAAAGGTAATAAATCATGTTGACAAGCACCGCCCGGGCCAGCGTGGCACCTCGTTTAACCGCATCGGCAACGATAAACGCGGCCACGGAAAAAGAGCCGCCGGGTGTCACAAGGCCTACGAAAGACCCGGCTGACACCAGCAGCACGAGGCGCATCCAGGACTCCCGGATCCCTGCCACGCGGTAAACGGCGTGGTAAAACCCCGCCCGGTTGACGATCAGCAACGACTCAAACCCCAATGCCGCCAGGACCCAGTAAGGGTTCCCCTGTTTTAAGGTCATCAGGAGTTTCCGGCTTTCGGCGTAATGCCCGGCCAGGAACAATGCCGTAAAAAACAGCAGAATCGCGAAAAGAAAACGGTACATGCGGTTCCCCTACAACTTGTTCTTTTTTTCAAAAACGCCGATACCTGCCGGCACGCTAAAACAGTTCGTCCCGTATATTAAACTTCCTTCAGTATTTATCAGAGCCGCCGGAGATAAACAGCACGCCTTTGAAACCGGAACAGGGGCGTCAGAAGTGCGAGGGATTTCGTGGAAGAGCCCAAAGAACAGGTATGACCGATGAATACAACAAAGAACGGACGATAAAAAGTGGTGGTTCCCGGAGAGTCCATTCATAATTATCTCCTTATTGAACGATACGACCCTGTAATAACTTGAATATTTTCAGTAAAATGGACATGGCGTCAATATATTGTTTATATGGAATTAGTTGCAGGAAAAGTGTTGAATCATAGCGAAATAAGGATTTATATAAAAAGAAAAAGAAGCACGAATTTTACTTAAACGCCTTGGTGGTTTACAAACGGCAGTTGTTCTTGTAATATCCAAAGTCTTTTTACTGCAGGAGTGTTTGAAACATTGTTCAACAACCGCATATGGGCGAAGTTGCTTCTGTTTCTGTTGCTCTGCCCGATTTCGGCTTTCGCCGACGACCGGGTGATGGTCAACCATCCCGTATCGACATCCGGTGAGATATACGCGGACCCCGCCGTTGAAACGGTATGCCGGGACGTCTACGATCCGCCGGGGGGGTTTATGCTGGGTACGGGGTCCGTCGTCAGTCTTCCCGACGTCAACTTTCGAAACGCGGTTCTGGCGCTGGATATGATTGACGGGGTGACCGTCCCGCCCAAGAGCGTGTTTTCTTTCAATAAAACCGTGGGGCCGCGCACCGCCTCCCGCGGTTTTCTGCTTGGACGGTCATTGTTCCGGAGCAGGTCCGGGTATGTCTACAAGCCTGATTTCGGCGGCGGCGTGTGCCAGGCGTCCACCGTGCTGCACCGGGCTGTGGTAAACGCGGGCCTGAGGGTTTTAGAGCTGCACAACCACGGCGTTAAGGCGCCGTACGCCCCGGACCGCGATGACGCCGCGGTGTTCTACGGGACCTGGGATTATCGTTTTCAGAACACGCTTCCCGTTCCGGTTACGGTGAAGACAGGAAACGAAACCGAAAAGCTGACCGTGGAACTGGTCATGAAAGACGGGGTTGGCGGCGGCGAGCGGGAGTCCGTCTTCCTTCAGGGGCAAACCCTGTGTTTCCTTAACGGTTGGAAGACAACCCTGGAGGCGGCCCCTTTCGTCCGCGGGGGCCGGATGTTCGTTCCGGTCGACGGGTTGAGGAGGGCTTTAGGAGTCTCCCCGGAAAGCATCCTCGAGAAAACCGTCATGGTTGAACCGCCGCCGGTACTGAACGGCACGGTCTTTGTTCCCGTCCGCTGGGCCGAAGACTTCGGTTTCGAAGCGCGGTGGGATTCAGTCCTGCACGCCGTGGTTGTCTGCAGAGAAAAGATTACGCCGGAAACACCGGAAGCGGTTAATCTTTTTACCGCTTCTTTAACGAAGAGCCTTCATAATACACAGTAAAAAAACCGTAAGACGGTTGGTGGAAACCTGACTTTGGAAATAACCTCGATGCGGTTTTTTATTTTCCGCGAGTTCGAGTATGCGCATGTTTAATTTCCTATAATTGCCGCAGGAAGCATCGGGGTTCGGGGCGAAATAGCATATATTGTTAAATTGACCTTATTTATACTCGCTTGCTAAAGACATAAAGGATACGCCTGCGAGTATAACTTGTAGGGACGATCACGCAGGGAGTTCCTCACCACGATCCATTGCGGCCGCCGGAGTGAAAATCAACCGCTTGCGCTTTTGTGTTTTCTAAACCTTGAACCTTGAACTTCGAACTTTGAACATCTTTTTTTTAGAGGGAGTCAAGTTGGCTAAGACTGATCTATCACCGGCGGAAGAAAAAAGGGCGAAGCGGAAACAGACCATGCGGTCGGCGGTTCTGCTGACCGTGCTGTTTGCGTTTTTTTCCGCCGTTTCCGCGGGCGGATGGGTGGTATACACGGCGATCCGGGACCTGCCGCCCTGGCAGATGGACAGCCTGCAGTTCGGCGCGCCCAGCACCCTATACGCCGCCGACGGCAAGACGGTCGTCGCCACCCTGGGCAAGGTGAACTACATCCCGGTCCCCCAGAAGGAGATTATTCCCGATATAAAACAGGCATTGATCGCCGTGGAGGACACGCGCTTCTCGCAGCACCCGGGGGTCGACCCGCGGGGAATCGTCCGGGCCCTATGGACCGACCTCACCCACGGGAAGGCTGTTCAGGGCGCCAGCACCATAACCCAGCAGTTAGCGAGAAACGCGTTTCTGATTTCCTCTAAAACCTTAAAGCGGAAGATCCAGGAGATGTTCCTGGCGGTGCAGCTCGAACGCCATTACACCAAGGACGAGATACTGGCGCTGTACCTTAACCGGGTTTATTTCGGCCAGGGGGCATGGGGGATCGGAGCGGCCGCGCGCACCTATTTTAATAAAAACGCGGCTGACCTGGGTCTCGCTGAGGCTGCGCTTCTGGCGGGTCTGGTGCAGGCGCCGAGTTACTACGATCCTTACCGGAACCCCGAAGAGGCGGTTGCCAAACGGAATGTGGTTTTGGATAAAATGCTGAGCTGCGGTTTTATCACGCCTGAAGAAGAGGAGCAGGCAAGCGGTGAACCTTTAAATCTCGACCGCGGCGCCACCGTTAGAACGGAATATCCTTACCCCGACTTTACGGATTATGTGATCGCCACGGTGGAAAAGAAATACGGGGAGTCGGCGCTGTTCCGCGGGGGGCTTAAGATTTACACGACACTGGACATCAAGGCGCAGCGGGCGGTCGAGGAAGAGATCAGGAACAAAAACAATTTCCCGCCTTCCGAGCGCGACGCGAACGGCCTTTTGCAGCCGCAGACCGCCGTGGTGCTCCTCGATCCGTATTCCGGAAGCATCCGCGCCCTTGCGGGCGGGAGGGAGCACACGGTCGACCGGCAGTTTAACCGGGCGGTCCAGGCGAAACGGCAGCCCGGCTCGGCGTTCAAACCGATCATCGCCTACGGGCCGGCGATAGAGTATGCGGGGATGTCGCCGGAAAAAACGGTAATAGACGAGCCGGTGCGCTACGGCTCCTACGTGCCGAAGAACGCCGACGACAAATACCGGGGTGCGGTAACCCTTCAGGACGCCCTCGCTTTTTCGGTTAATGTGGTGGCGGTCGAGTTGTTGGATGATGTCGGACTGGGACGCGCCGTGGAGTTCGCGGGCAAGCTCGGGATCGAGCTCGATACGGCGAACGAAGGTTTGAGTCTGGCGCTCGGCGGCCTGAACCGCGGTGTGACGCCCTTGGAAATGGCAGCCGCTTACGGGGCTTTCGCCAACGGCGGCGAGTATATCCGGCCGACCGCGGTTACGCGCATCTTTCAGCCCAACGGCGTCATCCTGGAGGAGTACAAACCGGAACGCGGCAGCGCCATGCGCCGGGAGACGGCGCGGGCGATCACGACCATGCTGCGCGCCGCCGTCCGCTACGGGACGGGAACGGGCGCGCGCATCGGCACAATCGCCGCGGGCAAGACCGGGACCACCGACGAGGGCAAAGACATCTGGTTCTGCGGGTGGGTGCCGAAGATGGTGGGCGTGGTTTGGATAGGCTGGGACCGGCCGAAGGCGATGCCGCGCGCATACGGCGGCAAGTACTGCGCGCCGCTGTGGCGGAAGATAATGCTGAAGGCGGTCGACATCGAAGGAATACCGTCCGAACCGCTTCCGCCGCGGCCGAAGCCTGTGGTTCCCGAGGTCTACGGGCAGGAGACGGTCCCTTCGGTATACGGGGATACTTATGGAACGGACACCTCTCTGCCCCCCGGAACGATTACCCTTCCCGACGGAACGGTAATCCCGCCCGGCGGCCAGACGCCGCAGACGCCTCCCGCGCCGGTAGTCCCGCCGGCGGAGACGCGCCGCGGTCCTCCGCCGTGGAACAGGAACTACGTGCCGCAGGGCACTGCGCAAACAGAGCCGGACAACGGGCAGACGCAACCGGGTGATAGAGAGTAGAGGATAAAAAAATAACCACAAAGACACAGAGCCGGGTTAGGTCATTGATTCGAGCGTTTTTCTCAGTTTGTCATGATCCATGGGCTTGCTCATGAATTCGACCACGCCGTCCAAGCCGGCTTTTTTCCGGATTTCGTCTTGCGAATAGCCAGACATAAAAATAATAGGGATATTGAACCGCGAGGTTATTTCCCTGGCTGCCTGTATTCCGTCGATCCTTCCCCTGATATTCACGTCCATCAATATTATATCCGGCTGTTCACTTTCAGCCCTGCGGACGGCATCTTCCCCCGAGGCCGCCGGCTCGCAGAGTTCATATGACCAGTACTCAAGCAGTTCTCCAAGTGACAGGGCGATGAGAATCTCATCTTCCACTATTAAGACTTTTTTCCCTATAGCCATGCTTCACTTCTCCATTGCTTTGGTTTTTTCTGAATCGTATGCGGTATTTTGTACCCTTGTCCCTCTCAAGTTCTATCTTCCCGTTAAGCTGCCTTACGGCCAGATTGTAAACGACCTTTAACCCCAATGATTTCGCTTTCTTGATATCCAGGTTATCCGGCAAACCTGTGCCGTTATCAGAGAAAACCAGTTCCATGTCATCGCCGCTAAGGGGGCGAACCGCGATATTGATTTGCCCGGCATTGCCGTTAGGGAAGGCATATTTCAGGGCATTCGACATGAGCTCGTTAATAATAAGCCCGCAAGGGATCGCCAGATTCATAGAAAAGGGAACGCTTTCAATGTCCATTTTTAACGTAACATTCCTGGCATCGTTATTGAGGCCCGCTAATATCGCTTTCGTAAGGTCCTCTATGTAACTCGCGACATCAATATTGTACAGATCTTGCGATTTATACAGCTTTTCATGCACAAGCGCCATTGCCTGGATCCTGTTCTGCATCTCTTTGAAGGGTTGTACGATTCCCGCATCCTTTGTTGCGAGGATATGAAGATTAATGAGGCTGGAAATGATCTGCATGTTGTTCTTCGTCCTGTGGCAAAGCTCTTTAAACAGGGTTTTTGTTTCGAGCAGGGATTCTTCAAGTTGAACGGCGCGGAGTTGCAGTTCTTCCACGAGTCTGATATTTTCGTAGGCGATGGCGGCCTGAGCACAGAGCGCGACGGTTATCTCCCCGTCCCCGTCATTAAACGGCGAGCGGTCGAGCTTGTCCGCCACACAAAACCAGCCGTAGACACGGCGCGGGGTGGCGAAGGGAACAACAAGGAAAGATCCAAAAGGCGGCCGGAGACCTGGCACCCCCTCAGTGTTCGGCGGCCGGTGCTGCAAAAGTTTGGAGCGCCGGGCCACCACTTGTTCCAGGATTTCCGCCACAGGAAGCGATTCGGCCGGAGAGACGTCGAGCGGTTCGTTTTTGCCGCGCCCTCGAAAATAGCGGGGCTGTTCATTGTCCTCCAGCACCGCAAGCAGTGCATGCTCGCACCTCAGAATATCCCGCATCGCCCGGCAGAACGTGTCCAGCAGCGCCGCCGGCTTGCGCTGGCCCACCAGGTGAAAGCTGAGATCCATCAGTGCCGCATGTTGCAGTCCGACGCTCTGGAGGAGATCGGCGTTCGAGGGGCCGGGGAAGAAGCAGTCCGTTGTCGGCGGCAATGCGCTTCCGGGAAGTGAAAACCCCAGCATCTCGTTTACAGTCTGGAGAATGAAGGGCGGGTCTGAAGGTTTGTGGATGACGCAACACTTCCCGTATGCCTCGCCCACGCGGAGTGCTTCCGGCAGCCGGTATGTGGCGGTATAGAAGATGACCGGCGTCTCCTTCAGGCTCATCTCGGCACGCAGCCGTCTAACAAATTCAAATCCGTCCATAGTCGGCATGACTATATCGGTTATAATCAGGTCGGGACACTCGGAGTATGCAAGCGCCAGCGCCGCCGAGCCGTCGCCGGCTTCCAGCGCTCGATGGCCCGTGTATCCGAGAAGGTTTTTAAGGACCTGCCGGCTCATCACGTGATCGTCGACGACTAAAATGGTAGACATTTTGATCCTGCCTTCAAAAAAGTTTCTATTTGCTTTACAAACAACTCCGGCATAATCGGTTTATCGATGTAGCCGTCAAATCCCGCGGCAAGCACTTTATCGCGGTCCCCCACCATCGCCAGGGCGGTAACCGCCACCAGAGGAATCCGGCGGAGAGCGAGATGGCTTTTAAGGCGGCGCGCCACCTCATAGCCGTCCACCTTGGGCAGGTGCACGTCGCAGATTATCAGGTCGAGCTTCTTCCGGCGCGCCAAATCAATTCCTTGAGTGCCGTCCCCCGCGGAAAGGACCACATAGTTGAAGGCCCGCAGCAGATAGGTCATCAGTTCCAGATTTGTAAGGTTATCTTCGATAACCAAGATTCGGTAAGGCATCTCTGTCAGAGTTCCCCCTTGAAAGGCCATTGCAAAGCCGCGCCCGGCAATTGGCACATCTCAAACAGCCTCCGGGGCCTTTTCCAAGGTTAACTACAGAAAGCCGTTAGATCATCTTTCTGTTGATTATAGACCCTCGGTTTCCAAATCGTCGGTTATGGCGGCCTTCGCTAACGGAGTAAAGATAATCTTAAATTCAGTCCCGCCGTTTTTAGAAGGTTCAATGGTGCCCTTAAGCTTTAACCAGGGTATCGACCAATTTCAGGCCCGGTGATTTTGAATTCTCTATTTCGAAGCCGATAATTTCATCTCATCCAGCAACCGCGCGTTCTCCAGGGAGATGGCAACCTGTGACGTCAGCAATTCCGTCATCTGCGTCTTTTCCGACGTAAATACCGCGTCCGACAGACGGTTTTCGAGGTAAAGTATCCCTATCATCTTTGATTGCTTGATCACCGGCAGACACAGGACGGAGCGCAGTTGCATGCTTTGGACCTCCGGATTGTCTTTGAACGCGCCTTCCTGAGAGGCGTTGTTCAGAATCAACCGTTCTCCGGTCCGGTATACGTAGCGGACGATAGCCTTGCAGATGTCGCTGGCGTCTTCGAGGTTTTCATTAAGGGTCCTTACCGCTTCATTTCCTGTAATATGACTTTCCGCGCGGATGATCAGGTTGCCTTCTTCTGCGATCAGCAGATAACCGTGCTTCGCCCCCGAGCTCTCGATAACCACGTTCATAATCTTCTTCAACAGGGCTTCCTGCTCTATCTCGGCGGAAATGGCGAGGGATAACTTCATGAGGTATTCGAAGTCAAGATCGGGCAGGGTATAGGAGGAGGAGGGAGGCTCTACCTCCAAGTGCGGATAAGCGGTTTTTTCCTCCTCGAAATATTCAGGGTATTTTTCGATGAGGCTGCTTTGTTTTCGTTCTGCACGGCATTTCCTGTACAGACGCGCCGCCTCGACAAAGTATACCCTTTCGGAACACTGACCGGCCTGAAGGAGAAGCTCGCCGAGGCACTCGTTGAGATGCCCTTCCAGAAGCGTATACTTTTGTTCATGCGCGGTGTTTATAGCATCAAGGTAAAGACCCCTGGCCTTTTTAAACTCGCCTGTAACCCTTTCCAATTCGGCATAAAGAAAGGCAAGATAGGGTGCCAGTAAAGGTCCTAAACCGGCCCAGGTCTCGATCTTTTTAATAAAAGGCCGGATTTCCGCAAGCAATTCATGCTCGTTCTTACAGCCTGTGCCCTTTTCATACAGTTTAAGCGCGTTTAAAACCAGAAAGACATGCCATTGTCTTTTCAGCACGTTGTCTGTAAGACCCGACAGGTACCGCCGGACGCCGACCAGGTACTTTTCGGCCTCCTCATGCTCGCCGAAATAATAATGCGTCAGGGCCATGTTAACATAATAACTTCCGGCAGAAGCGATGTGGTTATCCCGCTCCCACTGCCTCAGTTTTTCTTCCATGGACACAGGTGAATAGTCTTTTTTCATCGGCTCGACACAGCCCGCCTGCACCGCTTCGGCAAGACCTACGGAGAATGACAAATGGTATCTGTTCGAGAACTGAAGACACTCCCTGGCGACGTCTTCGATGATAGACAGGTCCGCTCCCTGGACCTGAAGGTTCCACATCAACGGGCCGTATGAAAGGCCCGCGTTGTACAGATCGCCGCAGTTCTTGCCGCACTGGATCGACTTGAGACAATAATCCACGATCTGCTTCGGGTGGCTTCGCGAGTGCATGTTGCACCATACGATCCCGTTCATCCCGCGGGTAGCGCCGAAGGTGTTCGGGTATCTGGCAGACAGGTCGCGGGCAAGGTCTTCGTATCTGAAAGCCTGTTCGAACTCTTCCTGTTCTCCCAGTTGAAGCCCCATGATGCTGAGGGGGTGGCTCGGGTCCACCTCGTTATGGCGGTAAGCCCCCAATAAAAAGAGGTAGGGGTGGTCCTTATAGTTGGCTAAAATATTCGTCAGGAAGTCGAAAGAGGCGACGTCGCACCACTGAAGATCGTCTATAAAAAGGGTCAGCGGATTCTCCTCGCTTGCCAGGCAGGTCAGAAACCGGTCGAAAACATCATGGAACCTGTTGAGCGATTCTAGCGGAGGAAGCTGCTTGACTCCGGGTTGAGGGCCGATCAGGATTTCGAGTTCCGGAATTACGTCCGTCAGCACCTTTCCGTTTCTGCCCACGGCTTTCAATATCTTGTTTTTCCAGAGCGCAACCCTTTCGTCGCTTTCGGTCAGAAAGGTCCGCATCAGGTTTTTGAGCGCCTGGATAAGGGAGCTGTACGGAATGTTTTTCTGGTACACGTCGAATTTCCCCGAGGTGAAATAGCCCCTGTGTTTTACGATCGGCTTCTGCAGTTCCTGGATCAGGCGGGTCTTTCCGATGCCGGAGAGCCCGGAAATGAACAACGAGCGAAACGTACCCCGGGCGGCCTGTTCGTATTCCTGAAGGATGATCTCGGCTTCTCTGTCGCGGCTGACCATTTTAGATATGAAGGTAACCCTTTTGGTGCAAACGCTTTTCTCCAGAGGGAACTCGCGTATGGTGCCGATGGCCGAAAATTCATCCCTGCACCGGATGAGGTCGGCAAGGAGCCCGCTGCCGCTCTGGTAGCGTTTTTCCGGCTGTTTGAGCATCAGTTTGGCGATGATTTTACTCAGGGCGACGGGAATGTTGGGATTCAGTTCGTGGACCTTGGGCGCTTCCTTGGCAAGGTGGGAATGGATCAACTCGAGGGGATCATCGGACAGGAACGGAAGACGACCGGTCAGCAACTCATAGAACACAATCCCCAGAGAATACAGGTCTGAAGAAAAAACCACCCGGTGGTTAATGCGCCCGGTCTGTTCCAGGGAGGTATAGGACAGGGTTTCCCTCACAAAAGAACGGTCATAAATAAAATGGCTTACATCCCTCACATCCACGGCGCTGATGAAGTCTATCAACCGGATGTCGAGCGTGCTGGTGTCGACGAGGATATTGCCGGTCTTAACGCCGCCGTGGATGATTCCCGCTTCGTGGACTGCATCCAGCGCCCGGCTGAGCCTGCAGGCTATGGTGAAAAAATCGCTTAAAGAAATCCGGGGGTTCGCTTCCGTCAGACTCTTGAGGGTGACCCCGTCAAAATGGTCCTGGGTTATAAAGCAGATACCGTCTTTCACGCTGAATGAAACGGGTGTAATCACCAGGGGGTCGTTTAAGACCCTGAGGTGCTCTATTCTTTGCCTGAATTGGGCCTGTTTGTATTCAGACAGGCTGACCGCTTTCAAGATCTTGAGCACCAGCGGCCGGCCTGGATTTTTTTTATGGTACGCCTTGTAAATCGCAGCTTGAGGAGCTTCAGCCATCTTCTCTTCGATTTCATAATTAGAGATCACCATTTGTCAGCCCCCCTTCTCAGAAAACAGTACTTCTTTCGCTGAGCGCGGCGATGAGCTTCATCCTGCTTCGTCAGGCTCGCCATTCGAATCCTCACGTACGTCTATGTACACTCCGGTCAATATTTTCATCCTTCGCAGGCGTCTCCGGCCGCGTGGCCGACTCCTTGAAATCTCCCCAAAACCTGCCCATTCTGTAAATGTTCAGTGAATACTTACCTCATTCTCTTCATTGATGACAAACGTAAATTCGCTGCCCTTGCCGAATTGGCTCTGGAAGGTGATGCGGCCGCCGAGCAGTTCGGCCAGTTTTTGGCTGAGATGCAGGCCCAATCCGGTGCCTTCATGACCCCCGAAACCGGACCTGTTCACTTGCGAGAAAGCATGGAAAAGCTTCTCCTGGTCCTCGCGTTCTATCCCGATCCCGGTATCGATTACGCTGAATTCGATCCGCTGGAGGCCGTTGTTACAGTTACAGCGCAGATCAACCCTGACCTCACCCTTTTCGGTGAACTTGATTGCGTTATAGGTCAGGTTAAGGAGTATCTGGCTTAAGCAGCGATGATCCGTATTAATGATAATGTCTTTACACGGCACCATAGCCGTGAATAAGAGGCCCTTGTTTTCGGCCATGGGCCGCAGCGCGGCGGTGACTTCCTGTACGACGCTTCGACAGGAGACCGGCTCCATATGGAGTTCGATCTTACCGGACTCGACCTTTGCGAGATCGAGCAGGTCGTTGATAAGCAGGAGCAGGTGTTTGGCGCTGGTCTGGATATTCCGGAGCTGATTCTCCTGGTCGGTTGTCAGCGGGCCGGGCAGTTTCATCAGGAGCGTACCGGTGAAGCCGATGATGGCATTGAGCGGCGTGCGTAATTCATGGCTCATGCTGGCCAGAAACCGGTCTTTGGCCAGGTTGGCGTTATTCATCTCAAGGTTTTTCTCCCGCAGGGTCTCCTCAAATCGTTTGCGTTCAGTAACGTCGCGGGCCCCTGCGAATACGCCCTGCAGCTTTCCGTCGCGGTCTGCAAATGTGGTCGCGTTATAGCTGACCACCGTCTCACGGCCCTCTTTGCTGCATACCGTGAGTTCATAGTTCGTGACGTTGCCTTTGCTGAGCACCAGTTTGATGCCCTCCTCGGCACGCTGCGGATCAGTAAAGTAATTCTTGAAAGGCGAGCCGATCAGCTCCTCGCGTGTGAAGCCCGTCAGCAGTTCCATCTGCCGGTTGACATCCGTGATGATGCCCACGAGGTCGGTGGTCATCAGGGCGTCGATATTGGATTCGATCAGGGAGCGGGAATAGAACTGCTGATCACGGAGCTGCTGTTCCAGTTTTTTCTGTTCGGTGATGTCGCGGGCCGCGGCAAGGATGCCTACCAGTTTGCCCGCGGCATCCGAAAAAACGCCCGCGTTGAATGACACGCTGATGCGGCGGCCGTGGCGGGTAATTAGGATCAACTCGTAGGCAAGCACCCGGCCCTGTGCGAGCGTTTGCTGCACGCCGGCACGGGCGCGCTCCGGTTCGGTAAAATAGCCGTAGAAACTCGAGTTGATGAGGTGTTTGCGGGAATAACCCGTCAAACGTGTCGACTCTTCGTTAACGTCCGTGATGACGCCGTCGGGGGCGATAGCGAATAATGCGTCGGCACTGGCTTCAATCAGGGAGCGGTTATACGCCTGCTGGTCGACGAGCTGAGTCTGCAGGCGCGCCTGCTGGCTGATGTCGCGGGCGCTGGCGAATATGCCCTGCACCCGCCCGTCGGCGGCGCGGAATATCGAGGCGTTGAAGGAGACCGTGGCCTTTCGGCCGGTTTTCGTCTTGAGGACCAGTTCGTAGTTTGTGACCACGCCTTCGGCTAGAGTGCGTTTGACGCCGGTGCCGGCGCGCACGGGATCGGTGAAGTACTGCCTGAATTGCGAGCCGATCAACTCGTCACGATGATAGCCCGTCATCCGGCACATCTGCTCGTTGACATCGGTGATGAAACCTTCGGGATCAACCGTAATCAGGCCGTCAACCGAGGACTCGATCAGACCGCGCAGATAGGTCTGCTGCTCACGGAGTTGCTCTTCGAGCCGCACGCGGTCGGTGATGTCGCGGGCACTGGCGAATATGCCCCGCACATTGCCCGAAGGGTCTTTAAAGACCGAGGCGTTAAACGAGACCTGCAGGAACCGCCGGGTCCGGCTGATCAGGGTGAGTGCATACTCGGTAACGACACCCTTGTCAAAGGTTTCATTAACGACAGCGACGGCGAGAGCGGGGTCCGTGAAGTAGTCCGAAAACGGCATGCCGATCAGTTCGGCGCGGGTGTACCCGCTCATCTGGCACAAGCGGTCGTTAACGTCGCTGATGGTGCCTTCGGGATCCACCGTGACCAAACCGTCGATGGACGCCTCGATTAGGCCCCGGTTATATGCCTGAGAATCGCGAAGCCGCTGCTCGAGTTTCTTTTGTTCGGTGATGTCGCGGGCCGCCGTGAATACGCCCTGAAGCTTCCCTTCGGCATCCGCAAAGGTGGTGGCGTTATAGCTGACCACCGTCTCGCGGCCTTCTTTGCTGCGTACCGTGAGCTCGTAGTTGGTGACTTTACCTTCGCGCAGCACAAGCCTGATGCCTTCCTCAGCCCGCTCGGGGTCCGTAAAATAGTTCTTCAAAGGCTTTCCGATCAGTTCCTCGCGCGCATGGCCGGTGAGAGCCTCCATTTGCTGATTGACGTCGGTGATAATGCCCAGCGGATCCGTGGTCATCAGCGCGTCGATATTCGATTCAATCAGCGAGCGGGAATAAAACTGCTGATCACTGAGCTGCAGTTCCAATATTTTCTGCTCGGTTATGTCTCGGGCCGAGGCGAAAATGCCGCGTACCTTACCTGAGGCATCATTAAACACGGCGGCGTTGAACGAAACGGGTACCATCCGTCTGTCAGCCGCCTGCAGTGTCAGCACGTAGTTGGTGACCGACCCTTCTTTGAAGGTCAAACGCACGCCTTCCGCCGCGAGCTCGCGCTCCTTGAAGTAGGTCGGGAAGAAGGAGCCGATGAGCTGGTTGCGCGAGCGTCCGGCCATGCTGCACATCGTATCATTCACGTCGGTGATCACCATCGCTTCGTCCACGGTGACCAGGCCGTCCACGCTGGCTTCGATAAGGCCGCGGTTGTATGCGCGCTCCTCGGCCAACTGCCCCTGGAGCCGGGACTGTTCGGTGATATCCCGGGCGCTCGCGAAAATCCCACGCACGGCGCCCGACTCGTCTTTGAAGATAGCCGCGTTAAGAGAGACCAGTTGCTCCCTGCCGTCCTTGCTGTGCAACATAAGTTCGTAGTTGGTGACCGCGCCTTTGTCCAGGGTCAGCCGGACGCCTTCGGCGGCGCGCTTGGGATCTGTAAAATAATCGGGGAAAGGAGTACCGACCAGTTCATGGCGGGAATACCCTGATATACGGCACATTGTCTCATTAACGTCAGTGATGTTCAGCATCGGATCGACCGTAATGAGACCGTCCAACGACGCCTCGATAAGACCGCGGTTATACGTACGTTCTTCAGAAAGCTGTTTCTGAAGACGGGCCTGCTCGGTGATATCCCGGGCGCTCGCGAAAATCCCGCGCACATCGCCCGCCGGATCTTTGAACACAGAGGCATTCAAGGACACGACCAACTGCCGTCCGTCGCGGGTGGCCATGGTGAGCGTATAATCCGTAATCATGCCTTCATCGAAAGTTTGGCCCACACCGAGATTTGCGCTTTCACTATCCACAAAGTAATCCATAAACGGGGTACCGATCAGTTCCTCACGAGAATAACCCGTCATCTGGCACATGCGTGCGTTAACGTCGCTGATCATGCCCGCCGGGTCGACGGTGACCAGGCCGTCGACCGAGGCTTCGATCAGGCCGCGGTTGTAAGCCTCGGAATCACGGAGCCTTTGCTCAAGCTCTTTCTGCTCGGTGATATCGCGGGCGGCGGCAAACACGCCCTGCAGCCGGCCCTCGGCATCGCGAAAGGTGGAGGCGTTGTAGGAGACCACCGTCATACGGCCGGTCCGGGAAAGGGCGGTCAGCTCATAGTTGGTGACCTTGCCCTCGCGCAACACCAGTTTGATGCCCTCCTCGGCGCGCTGAGGGTCGGTAAAGTAATTCTTGAAAGGAGAGCCGATCAGCTCGTCACGGGTATAGCCGGTAAGGGTCACCATCTGCTTATTGACGTCGCTGATGATGCCCACAGGGTCGGTGGCCATCAGCGCATCGATATTCGATTCGATCAGCGAACGCGTATAGAACTGTGTTGCTTTGAGCTGCTCGGTCAGGCGGATTTCGTCGGAGATATCCTTCGAAATGAGCAGGAAACCGATCGCCCGGCCCAGCGAATCGCGCCGCGGCGTGATAACAACCCGCGCCTTGAAAAGCTCGCCGTTTTTGCGACGCCGATCAATGGTGCCTTCCCACTTGCCGTTGTGCAGGGCTGCATCAAGGATTTCCGGCGGCTTGCCGTCATTCACATCTTCTTCGGTGTGGAGGATCGAGGAGTTGGCCTTGCCGACCACCTCTTCAGGCTCATAGCCGTAAAGGCGGCGGGCGCCTTCGTTCCACAGCAGGATTTTGCCGTCGAGGTCTTTGCCGATGACCGAATACTCGGTGGACGACTCGAGGATGTTCGTGATGAAGTCCACCGCCTCCTGGGCGTTGCTGACAATGGCGCTGTCGAAGAGCTTCGCCTTCCGAAGCTGCTCGGTGAAGTGCATCTCGTGAGATATGTCCTTGGAGATCAAGAGGAAACCTATCGGCTGGCCCGAATCGTCGCGCCGCGGCGTGATGACCACCCGGGCCGCAAATATCTCACCGCTTTTGCGGCGTCGATCGATGGTGCCTTCCCATTTGCCGTTGTGCAGGGCTGCATCAAGGATCTCCTGCGGTTTGCCGGCCATCACGTCCTCTTCGGTGTGGAGGATGGAAGAGTTGGCCTTGCCGACCACCTCTTCGGACTCGTACCCGTAGATGCGGCGGGCGCCTTCGTTCCACAGCAGGATTTTCCCTTCGAGGTCTTTACCTATGATCGAATACTCCGTCGAGGATTCAAGCACGTTGGACGTGAATTCTACCGCGTCACGAATGCGTTTAATCTCGTCTTCGCTGAAGAGCTTGTCCTTCATAAACTTGCTCCCTTTCAAGACGGTGAGTACAGGGAAAAAAGAGTTATTTGCCCAAGACAGAAATTATTCTAAACGTCTAGATTCTTCCTGTCAAGATAAAATATGGCTTATTTTCTGTTATTTAGTCGTTTAAAATCAGGAGTTTCTACCACTCACAGTGACTTCCTTTTACCGCTTTGGCTTGTATCAGGTTGTTCCGGCCACATAAACAGCCAGGTCAATGCCATAAATTGTCGGCATGATGCCGTTTCTTTTTCTATGTGTGGTGTCTTGCATAAGATTGAGGACAAGTTTAAGAGGCTGCAGAGCGGATGCGCCGCCGGAACGATTACCCTTCCCGACGGAACGGTAATCCCGCCCGGCGACCGGACGCCGCAGACGCCTCCCGCGCCGGTAGTCCCGCCGGATATAACGCAGCCCCCGGCCTGGCCCGTTCCCGGCCAGTCGACAGAGATGCGCCGCGGTCCTCCGCCGTGGAACAGGAACTACGTGAAATGTCACAGTCTGACGGTTCCGATGACAACATGGATGACAACATGTGCGTCTGCGGAGGTTTCCACAAAACGAAACCGGCAGAAACCGGCATAATGATTCGGCGGGGGAAAAAGAGGACAGTCGTGGGCCGGCTGCAGTCTGGTCGACTCACTCTGACGGGGCGGCTTTTGCAGCCTGTATAACCTCTATGCGGATGGCACGATAAAAACCGTTAAACCATTGATGTGGAAGACTTTGGAGGAACAGAAAAGAAGGCAAGGGAACTTTTTGAACAGAAAAGAACAGTCTGTACTTCCCGATTTATACAGGTTGTATAATCACTGTTAGCTGGGAGATTCAGGGGTATGTCAAAGTCGCGTTTTGTCCCAATATATAGGATAGCACGTTCCACGGCCATACTGTAGATCCTGTCAGAGAAGGACTTTGACGGGGTCCTGCTGGGAGATTACTCGGTACTTGCTTCATGTCCAAAAGTGTAATAAAGTTGGAACAAGAAAGAAATGTCACAGGAGCGTGAACACATGGAAACGGAACAAATCACCATTCAGGTCGATGCGGAGGCCGCTCGGGTTTTTAAGTCTGCCTCAGCGGAAGATCGACGGAAATTGGAGGCTCTGCTCAGCATCCGACTCAGTGAAGTCACTCGGACACGTGAATCACTTAAAGCTATTATGAATGAGATCAGCCAGAAAGCGCAAGAACGGGGGCTGACGCCAGAGATTCTGAAGGCAATACTCGATGAAGACTAAAGGGCGGTACGTCTTCGACACAAGTGTCGTCGTCAGCGCGCTCCTCTTCAAAGAATCGAAACCCGGGCGGGCATTCCAGCCCTTGATCGCGGCGTGATCTTGTTCTCTCTTTGCCAGTTGTGAAGGAATTGGATGCGGTGTTGAGCCGACCGAAGTTTGCTTCTGGAAGAGCGGGAGCGTTTCTTGGCTGCATTGTTTTGGAAGCGACTTTTATTGAGATTAACGAGCGCATCCGTGCCTGTCGCGATCCGAAGGATGACATGTTTTTGGAACTGGCGGTCAGTGGAGCAGCCACCTGCATAATCAGCGGTGATGAGGACCTACTACAGCTCAATCCTTTCAGGGGAATACCTATCGTAAAGCCAGACGAATTCCTTATTATCTAGCGTCTACTCTTAGACCAAGGGTAGGCCGAGGAAGGTCTGATGGGCAATAAAAGTAGCCTGTCTCCTTATTTAATTTTCTGCTTGACGACTGGCTGCCTGACGGCGTGCTTCAGGGAATCGCCGCGGAAAACAATCTCTCCGAGACAGCGTTTGTTATAGCAAAGGGCGGCCATTTCGCATTGAGGTGGTTCACTCCGAAGGTCGAAGTGGACTTGTGCGGGCGTGCCACATTGGCTGCTGCTTTCGTAATATTCAAGTATCTTGGATATACCGGGTCATCAATTCGCTTTCAGTCTAAAAGCGGCTTGTTTACAGTAGAACGTGATAAGGAGCTGAATTCTGGATTTTCCGGCCCGACCGCCGGTACCCTGTCCGACACCTCAACTACTGGTCCAAGGATTAAGTCGCCGGCCTATCGAAGTAAGACGTTCGAGAGACTATTTTGCCGTCTTTAGCACTCAGGAAGACATTCCGGAAATTAAGCCGGACATGCTGATACTGAGTCAATTGGATTGTCTGGGCATTATAGCGACGGCGCCCGGTAACGCAGTGGATTTTGTCTCGCGCTTTTTTGCACCGGGGGCCGGCATCCCCGAAGACCCGGTAACCGGTTCCGCTCATTGTTCGCTGATCCCGTATTGGTCGGAAAGGCTTAGAAAGAAGAAAATGACAGCGTTGCAGCTTTCAGCCCGCGGCGGTGAGCTGTTCTGCGAAAACCTGGGCGACCGTGTCAAGATAGGCGGTAAGGCTGCGGTCTACCTTAAAGGCGAAATTGAGATTCAGGAGTGATCCGACAATAGAAACGCAAAAGATCCGGCTGACTCGGGAGAAAGAGACCCTGCTGGTCCCTCTGTACAGCAAGGCCGTCGAAAGCCGGCGGGCGCGTCCGATTATTGTTGACCGCAAGGCGGAAGAGATTCTGCGGCACATCGACTACGATTTCCGCGAGCTACGGATTCCGATCCAGTCGCTGGTCACGCTGGCGATGCGGGCGAAGAAGCTCGACTCCTGTGTGAGGGATTATCTGAACAGAACCGCTGACCCGCTCGTGCTGCACCTGGGCTGCGGGCTGGACAGCCGCGTGCTCAGGGTCGGTCAGGCGCGGGGCGAATGGTACGATCTCGACTACCCTGAGGTCATCGACCTGCGGCGGAAGTTCTACGAGGAGACGGAGCACTACCATATGATTCCGTCGTCGGTAACCAACCTCGCCTGGCTGGACCGGGTAAAGGAAAACGGTGCAGCCTGCATCATCGCGGAGGGACTGCTGATGTATCTGCGCGAAGAGGATATCAAGGAACTCTTTACTGCTCTACAAAGGTGCCTGCCCGGGAGTGAAATCGCCTTCGACGCATACAGCCGTCTGACGGCAAGAAGCGCCGGGAGGCACCCATCGATCAAGAAGACCGGCGCGCAGATCCATTGGGGAATAGACGATGCGGAACGGATTGAAACCTGGGGCACGGGAATGCGCCTGCTGGAAGAATGGTATTTCACCGACTCGGAGGATACAGCCGCCCTGGGATTTTGGTTCCGGCTGTTGTTCCGTGCCGCGGGGGCATTTCCGGCGGCGAGGAAAACCCACCGGATACTCCGCTTTCAACTGTAGTAAAGGCATTATATCAAGGCCGGTTCAAAAGTACAGCCGGTTGCTGGGTTTGCAGCATCGGGGAAAACCAGTGGGAAGAACAGGTTTCCCCCGACCCGGTCCAAGGGTGGATACGCAGTCTTTTCAGTCCTGTCTCGGCTTCACCGCCGCCACCTTTATGCTGACAACCCCGTCGATTATGTCTTTAAGCTGGTCGCCGGCGATGTTCAGGTTATCGGCGACCGCTTGCGCGGTCGGGTCGTTGGCAATGCAATCGATCGGGAAAGAGGTCTCGTCAAGGATTTTCACGTCACTGAACCCGGCGGACTCCATGGCGGCAAGGTACTGATCCCTCATTATCGCTCCCGAAAGGCAGCCGACATACGCGGCAGCCGAGTTTTTAATAAAGTCCGGGAGTTCCTTCAATAAGGTTATGTCGGAAACCATAACCCGCCCGCCCGGCTTCAGCACGCGGAACGCTTCTTCGAAAACCCGCTTCTTGTCGGGTGAAAGGTTTATCACACAGTTCGAAATTATAACATCCACCGAATTATCGGCGACGGGGAGGTTCTCTATTTCACCGAGCCTGAACTCCACGTGGTTGTACGTGCCCTGCCGCGCGTTAGCCCTTGCCTTCTCAACCATCTCCGGCGTCATGTCCACGCCGATGACCTTGCCTCCGGGACCGACCTTGGCCGCGGCAAGGAAGCAGTCCAACCCCGGACCGGAACCGAGGTCAAGCACGGTTTCCCCCTCTTTCAAGGAAGCAAGGGCGATGGGGTTCCCGCAGCCGAGGCCCAGGTTCGCCCCTTCGGGAATCACTTCAAGTTCGCCCGCGGTGTACCCGACCTTGAGGCTGATATCCTGAACCCGGGCGGGACCGCAGCAGCACGAACCGCTACCTGCGGCGATTCTGGCGTACCCCTCCCGCACCGCTTTTCTCAGCTTCTCTTCATTTTTTAAATCGTTGGAATCCGGTTTTTCGCCGTCTACAGTTCTTTCCATTGTCATCCCTCCTACAAGTATATTTCACCGCCAAGACGCCAAGGACGCTATAAAGTAAATGAAAACAGGTAAATCACTATTGTAATCGCCGATTTTCATTATCCGTTCTGCGGCTTGCTGCATGGGTACTCCCTCCAACCATGCGTCATTTCGCAAGTATCTCTTTCATCACCGGCCCGAGTATCTCCCGGACCATTTCCGTCAAGTCATCAACTTTAATCAGGGCGATACAACAAACCGCCCCGTTCCTTTCCATGCCTACGACGGCCAGTTTGTCGCCCGCGCGGATGCCCGCTTTTTCCCTTACCTCTTTCGGGAGGACCATCTGGCCGCGCTCGTCCACGCCGATCAGCGCCTCAACCTTGAATCCACCCGCGCAGCATCCCCCTTCTGTTTTTTCCCTCATTACGGCTTGCCGCCTTCCCGGTAAAAAAGTACTGATAATACTGATATTTCAGTCATTACTGATTAATGATATCATAGAGAGGCCGATTGTCAACAGATAATTTGAGACTGTCTTGGTGGCGGTAGACCATGCGAAAAAGAGCCGGCAAGCGAGTTGTTTTACCGGCCTTTTTCAGGATGTCTTTCACGGAGTCGGTAGGTTTCCAACCGAGCCGGACGGGACGGCGGAGGAGCCGGAAAGGCCTGGTCTGACTGTGCTGTCAAGCCCCTTCTTATACGACCACTGCACGTATAAAGTGCGCGTGCTCATACGCATAATAGCCGTCCGTACGGCCTGCGAAGTAGCGTTCTTGGATGTTGGACGGGCTTAATTGTTCCTGCAGACGTAAGCCTGTACGGAGGAGGTCTGCAGCCAGTGTGGATGGTCGAAAACTCTCCTTTTCAAAGCCTCACAGGGAATCAATAGTTAAACCGATACATCAATTTGTATCACGTTTGCGCGTTTCTGCCAATGTCGACGGATTTTGCTTTTCCGCCGGGACCTTACACGCTGCCGCGGAGCTTTTTAATAATCATCTCTGCGACTTTTTTCCCGGAGAGGACCATCCCGCCGAAAACGGGGCCCATCCGGTAACCGCCGGCTGCCGCGTTGGCCGCCATCCCGGTAACGTAAAGGCCCGGGTAGACTTCGCCGGTGAATTCCATCAACTGCTTTTCGCCGACATCCGCCCAGAGCGATTTTTCACCCTGGATGCATCCACCCGGCAGGTTAAGCTCAACTCCGTTTTTCCGGGCCAGGATCCGCACCACCATCGCGTCATGGCCGGTGGCGTCGACTGCGCAGCGAGACTGTACGGCAAGGGGGTCCACATGCAGCCCGGCGATTTCGACCGCCGACCAGTTCAACACCATTCCCGTCACCGCGTTATTTCGGAGGGCCACATCTTCCACGGAGATGCAGTTCATTATCTTGACCCCCGCCCGGCAGGCGGCGTGCGCAAATCCCGTGACGGCCTCAACGGCGTGAGCGGTATAATAACCCTGCTCGAATTCTTCGAACCGGACGCCTACCTCTTCAAATATTTCGCGGGCGGGTTCCTGAAAAACGATCCGGTTGAACATCATCGCACCGCCCCACATCCCGCCGCCGATGCTCAGGCGGCGTTCGAAGACCGCGGTCTTTAGACCGCTGCGGGCGAGGTAATACGCTGCGGTGAGCCCCGATGGCCCGCCGCCGGCGACAGCCGCATCAAGTTCGAGGATTGATAACAGTTCCCGGGTATAACGGGAGATTATCGCGCGCGAGATAACACGTTCATCAAGGATTGGGTTTTGTTTCAATACGGACATCTCCTTTCTGCCGGGGGGAGCGGGGCTTCGGCTTTTTAGCCGCCGGCCCGGCGCCGGGTTTGTCATTCTGTAGCTATTCAGGTACTCCCGTGGGGCGCAGCGATAAGCAACGCATTGCTGCGTGTTTCAGAAGTCAGATGCAGGATGTCGGAAGTCGGAATTCTCGAAGGAATTTGCTGTAGCGAATTCCCACTTTCAATCTGACCTCTGATTTCTGGTATCTAACCTCTGAATACACTACGCTCCGGTTCGTCTCCCCCAGCACTCAAACTTACCCTAGCAAAAAACAAGCGGTTTTCACAACATCTGACGTTTTGATGAAATTGCTACTTTTCAAGTTAAATTGAGTGCTGGGTTCCTTGCACTGCATTACTTCTCGCCGCGTTTCGTAAGTGTTAGGTCACGGCTGAATAGTTCCGTCATTCTTGCGCCCCAGGTAATCTTTGATCGCCTTATGCAGGGCGTCGGCGCCTAGGTTGGAACAGTGCATCTTTTGTTTGGGCAAACCCTCCAGGGCGTCCGCAACGTCCTTGTTGGTGATTTTCAAGGCCGTCTCCAGGCTTTTACCTTTGGCCATCTCGCTGATCATGCTTGACACGGCGATCGCCGCCCCGCAGCCGAATGTCTGGAACTTCACGTCTTCGATCCGTTCATCTTTGACCTTGATATAAAAGGTCATTACGTCTCCGCACGCCGGGTTTCCCACCTCTCCGACACCGTCCGCGGCTTCGATGACGCCGGCGTTGCGCGGGTTGGAAAAATGCTCTAAAACCTTGGCGCTGTACACACTCTCATCTCCTTCAAGGTTCAAAGTTCAAAGTTCAACGCTGTAAAAAGGTGCTGAGTTAGAAGCCGGAATCAGTTAAAGGTGACTGCAAATGGATGACAGCACAAAAACCGGAACTCACCTAAAACGAAGGAGTTGGGACTTAAGAATGAGGGCTTGCATGGGAATTAGCAACCCGCACGTTTTGGTCGAGTTTCGCTTTGTAATAGAGCGGCGACATGTCGCGCAAGCGCTGTACGATCGCAGGCAGCTTTTCAAGCGCGCGGTCGACGTCTTTAACCGTGTTGTGGATGCCGAAGCTGAATACCAGAGACCCCTGGGCGGTGGAAGAACGAACTCCCATGGCCAGCATCGCGTGTGACACCTTCAGCGAGCGGGAAACGCAGGCCGACCCGCTTGATAGTTTAACATCGTCCATGTCCATGAACAGGAGTATCGACTCGCCTTCTACGTATTCAACGGCCACGCTGGCATTATTCGGCAGCCTTTTTTCCGGGTGGCCGAGCAAAACGGTGTAAGGGACGCGGGCCAGCAGTTCGCGGATAAAGTAGTCGCGTAAGCCCTGAAGGCTACGGATGCGGGAAGCCATTTCTTTCCGGGCGATCCCGGCGGCCGCGCCCATTCCGACTACCGCCGGTACGTTCTCGGTCCCGGCCCGCAGGCCGCGCTCCTGAATACCGCCGTCTAAAAGCGGCTGTATCTTCAACCCTTTGCGGACGTAGAGGGCCGCTGCCCCTTTCGGGCCGTAAAAGGTATTGGCCGCCAGGGACAGGAGATCGGCGTTAATCTTGTTGACGTCGACCGGGATGAGCCCGGCGGTGGCTACGGCGTCGGTGTGAAAAAGAACCTTATTATCGCGGCAGATGCGCCCGATCTCCTCTACCGGCTGAATGGTGCCCACCTCATTGTTGCCGTGCATCACCGAAACAAGTATGGTGTCCGGGCGGATCGCGTTTTCGACGTCCGCGGGGTCGACCATGCCGCGGCGGTCGACGGGCAGCCTGGTTACTTCAAAACCCCAGCGTTCCAAAGTTTTGGCGCAATGCATGATCGAAAAATGCTCCACCGGGCTGACGATAATGTGTTTGCCCTTGTTCTGATGCGCCCATGCCACACCCTTGAGGGCGAAATTGTTCGCTTCTGTGCCGCAGGATGTGAAAATTATTTCGTCCGTCATCGCTCCAATCAGGCCGGCGACTTCGGCGCGCGCCTTCTCCAACGCTTCCTGGGATTTTTCGCCGAAGCTGTGAACGCTGGAGGGGTTGCCCCAGTATTGCGTGAAGTAAGGCGCCATTGCTTCGTAAACCTCGGGCAAGATCGGCGCCGCGGCCATGTAGTCAAGGTAAACCATGATAACTCGTCCTTTCGTTAGAGTAGTTTCTGACCGCTCTCCCGCGCGGCGCCGGCAGACGCATCCAAAGACATTGCGGCTTTCGGTGTCGCTCCAGATGCGGTTTCTTCCCGAACGTCGCGGCGCCCGGTAACCGAAAGCATCCGGCTTACGGCGCGGTGCGCGCGGGAGCGTATTTCTTCCGGTACGGTGATTTCAGGCTCCAGTGCTTGCAGGCAGCGCAGCACCTTCTCCAGGGTGATGCGTTTCATGTTGGGACATACGGCCCTCATGGATGCGGGAATAAAAGTCTTATGGGGGTTTTCCTTGCGCAAACGGTACAGGATCCCCATTTCCGTGCCGACGATCAGGGTTTCGAAAGAATTCTCTTTTGCGTACCGGCAAATCCCCCCCGTGCTCAGGACCGCGTCCGCCAGTTCCCGGACTTCCCCCCGGCATTCGGGGTGCACGACCACGTGCGCCTCGGGATGCTGAACCTTTAACTTGGTGATGTTTTCGCGGTTGATTTTCATGTGCGTCGGGCAGAAACCCGGCCACAAAAACAGATCCTTGCCCGTGACGTCGTGGACGTATCCGCCGAGGTAACGGTCGGGGATGAAAAGGATCTGCCGGTCGTTTAGGCTCTGGACGACGCGGACCGCGTTGGCGGAGGTGCAGCAGATGTCACTGGCGGCTTTGATAGACGCGCTGGAGTTGACGTAACAAACCACCACCGCGCGCGGATACTTCCGCTTAAACTCCCTGAGTTTTTCCTGAGTGATCATATCGGCCATAAAGCAACCCGCCGAGGGGTCCGGCAGCAAGACCTTTTTACCCGGGCAGAGGATCGCCGCCGTTTCAGCCATGAAGTGGACACCGCAAAAAATAATTACGTCCGCGCCGTTGCTTGCGGCACGCCGGCTTAACTCCAGACTGTCGCCGACAAAGTCGGCTATCTCCTGGACCTCCTCACGCTGGTAGTTGTGCGCGAGGATGACGGCGTTGCGTTCCGCCTTCAATTTCAAGATCTTTTCTTTAAGCTCCGGTGTTTTCATTTTCAGGGAAACATCCTTTCTTTAAAGCCTTGGCCTCCTCAAGCTTGGCTTGCTGGCGGCGCAGCATGTCGACGAGCGTCACCGACGAAAGAACACTCCAAAAAGCCTGGTTGGCTTCCTGCCACAGGTCCCGCGCTGCGCAGCAGTCGACCCGCAGGCACACTTGTTCGTTGTAAAGACAGTCCGTAAGGACTGTTTTGCCGTCGAGAATTTCTACTATTTCGCTCATAAGGATATCCGAGGCGTGCTTGCGCAACTGAAACCCCCCGCGGGCGCCGCGGACGCTCTGGACCATACCCGCCCCTTTGAGGGGCAGGATCAATTGTTCCAGGTATTGCTCCGAAATCAACTGCCGGCGCGACACATCCTTCAGGCTGACGGGTCCCGACGCGCTGTGCGCCGCGATGTCCATCAGCGCCCTGACACCGTAACGAATCCTCGTTGAAAGCTTCATCTTGATTTCCCCCTTTTTATACGGTGCGTGTGAGCACATAGTTTTGACCATTGAGTGAAAACAAACCCTGGTTTTAAAGTAATATGACTAATAATATCATAATAGTCATAATAGTAGCAAAATTATTTACTGAAAAAATCCGGCCGACAAGGTTATTTTGAGTGGAAGCCGGCACTGAAACGACGAAAAAGACGGTCGGCGTTATCTGAATTCGAAAAGAGCTTCTCGCTAAAGTAGTATCTTCTCAGGGTCAATTCCCGGCGTTGTCGGCGAAAAGAAGGAAAACATAATTTGCTCCTTGAACTGTGATATTCAAACTTTAAGTGAATAAATCACTCCGTTCCGCGGACTTTCCCGGAGGTTGAGCAGCTCGGGGGGATGGGTGATGACGGGCCTCAATGTGTTGGAGTTGATAGCGGCGATCCTGCTGGTCAACGCGGTGATCTGGATACCGGTCGTGCGGTGGATGACGCGCAAAGGACAGATTCTGCGGGACGGCATGGTTGAGGAATGCCGCCGCTCAGGCGAGCGGATGGTTATCGGGCCGCAGTCGTGTCTTTACCGGGGCGCCGACAGCGTGTACGGCAACATCAAGGGCAACGGCGTGGTCTGTTTGACGGATAAGAGGGTGGTATTCGAGAAATTAACCGGTCAACGCATTGCGATTAACCGGACGGACATAGCCGGGGTATCCGAGGAACGGTGGTTCAGGGGAAAGACCGCCTTCGGCACGGGAGCGAGCGGACACCTGGTCTTTCATACCGCGGACGGCAACCGGGTGGGATTTCTGATTAAGGACACCAAACGGTGGGTTCGCGAGCTTCAGATACATGACGAGTAAGAATCGGGCCGGCGCCAGGGTTAAACAGTTGTTAAGGAGGTTTTTATCGTGTCGGAACAAAGAAACGGTCCGAGACTTCTGTATATCAATAACCTGCGGATAGTGCTCATTATACTGATCATCATGCTTCATACGGCTATTACGTATGGGGCTTCAGGTTCCTGGTATTATTCCGAGCCTGCCACGGATATGGTTCCCGTCGTGCTGCTCACTCTTTTTTGCGCCGTCGTCCAGTCCTTTGCCCTGGGGTTGTTTTTCATGCTGTCCGGTTATTTTACTCCCGGGTCATATTCCCGGAAGGGGGCCGGCGCTTATCTTCGGGACCGTTTCATCCGTTTAGGAATACCCCTCGTGGTTTATTATTTCATGATTAACCCGCTGATTGTGTACATTTTATATGTCAGGTGCATGGGGAAATCCATACCATTCGAAAATTTTTTTGGGTCCGGCCCGCTCTGGTTTGTCGAGACTTTACTCCTATTTGCTCTCGGTTACTACCTTTGGCGCAGGTTGCGCAGGGCGGAAAGCAGGGAAAGGAAGTCTCCCCGGGGGAGCGATCTGTTAAAGTATGCGATTATTCTGTCACTTGCCGGCTTCTTGGTCCGAATTTGGTGGCCGGTCGGCGAGAGCTTTTCCAATCTGCAGTTCGGCTTTTTCCCGGGTTATATAGGATGGTTTGTTATTGGAATCGCCGCTTACAGGAATAATTGGATCGCAGATTTCAGGGATTCAGTCGGGATTCAATGGCTTATAATTTCCGGACTCGGCATCCTGTTATTACCGGTGATAATGCTGTCATGCGGGGCTACGGAAAGCGTGACCCCGTTTTTAGGCGGGCTTACCTGGCAGTCATTCGTCTATTCCACATGGGAAGCCTTTGTCGGGACGGGTCTGGTTGCGGGTCTGCTCGTTGTCTTTAGAAGGAGGTTCAACCGCCAGGCAAGGTTTACTAAGCTCCTCGCCGACAATGTGTATACCGTTTACATAATTCACGCCCCTGTTATCGTCTTCTTCGCTTACACAACTCGCGGCGTGCACTTATACCCGCTGCTGAAGTTCGTTATTGCGGCGGTTATCGGCATAAGCCTGTGCTTTCTTATCAGTCATTTTATCGTGAGACGTATCCCTTATTCGGAAAAGGTTCTGTAGGATTGCACTATCGGCGTTTATAAACAGTTTTGTATTAGTTTTGTAAGAAAGTCTGAGCGTTATGAAACTGGACAGGCTGCTCGGAATTACAATCATCCTGATAAATAGGAACCGCGTGCAGGCGAAAGAGCTTGCGGAGATGTTCGGCGTCTCCGTGCGGACCGTATACAGGGACATCGAAGCGATAAACCAGGCGGGGATTCCGGTCGTCGCCTTCCGGGGCGCGAACGGGAGGATCGGCGTCGTTGACGGCTACCGGCTCGGCGGGAACGTGCTGACGAGCGATGAGCTTGCCTCCATATTCTCCGCCCTGAAGAGCGTGTCTTCGTCACTGGACGATTCCTCGGTCCGGGTGGTTCTTGAAAAAATAAAGGGGCTGGTGCCCAAAAGCCGGGAGGAAAGTTTCAAAGCGAAAACCGAGCAAGTCTTCATCGACTTTTCCCCATGGGGGACCGACCCCCGTTTCACCGGAAAAATGGATACGTTGAGAGGAGCGATCCAGGCCTGCCTGATGGTTTCTTTTACTTACTGCAGCGCCCGCGGGGATGTAACGGCAAGGACCGTTGAACCGCATACACTCGTGCTTAAAGAACAGAAGTGGTATCTTTACGCCTTTTGCGGCTTGCGAAACGGGTTCAGGCTATTCAAGCTTACGAGGATTAAAGACCTGAAAGTGCTGGAGACGGGCTTCAGGCGAAGGGAGATCAACCTTGAAGAACTGCCCTGGGATAAAGGCTGGAACGCCCCGCAGAACCTGGTTAAGCTGGTCCTGAAGTTTGAAGCGGGGATGAGGACCCTGGCGGAAGACTGGTTCGGTGTCGAAAACGTTTGTCCGGACGGGGCCGGCGGCTGTATCGTCGAGGCCGTATTGCCGGAGGACGAGTGGCTTTGCGGTTTTATCCTGAGCTTCGGGCATCGTGTTGAGGTGCTCGAACCCGAAAGCCTGAGGCTGAAGACCAAAAAAATCGCCGCGCGGATATGCGGACTTTACTGAGCGAAAAATTTTTCTAAACATGACATACCGGTGTCAAATTCCCTCCTGTATAATTGCTGAAAAAACGGGAGGGATTCTTTATGTCCGGGACCTTTTGCCAGAGCTGCGGCATGCCGCTGGCCACCGAAGGCTTGTACGGAACCGAAAAAGACGGCGTCAAGAACCGCGATTACTGCGTTTACTGTTACGCTAACGGGGGGTTCACCCAGCCCGATATCACCATGGAGGAAATGATGCGGATCTGCATCCCGCACATGACGAAAAGCGGCATGGGCGAAGAGGAGGCGCGGTCGCTGCTTAATGCCGGCCTGCCGGTGCTGAAACGCTGGAAGAAACCGATGACCGCCTTCTGCGGGCTGGACTGCGCCCTCTGCGAAGCCTTCATTGCGACCGCGCGCGACGACGACGCGCTCCGGGTGAAGGTGGCGGCGGAATGGGCGAAGGCGTACAACGTGCCGATCAAACCGGAACACATCAACTGTACCGGCTGCAATTCGACCGGAGTAAAAACCTATTACTGCGCGCACATGTGCGAAGTCAGGAAATGCGCCGTGGAGCGCCGGTTCGGTACCTGCGCGGAGTGTTCCGATTTTCCGTGCGGAAAACTGGACGAGGTTTTGAACATGGCGCCGCAGGCTAAAGAAACCCTGGCATTGCTGCGGAAGGAGTAAATGTGCAGGAACTAGTCCCGGCTGCCGGGAATTTGGTCGAGGATTGATTCAAGGATTCCGGCCTCCGACCTCCGGTGTCCGACTTCTGAAACAGGCTGGTTTCCAGCCTGTTTTTTCGTGTATAATGTTGCCACCGACATTAGAAAGCCCCGATCGCAGGAAATGCCATGAACTATGGATTCCGGCTGTTTCTCTATTTGGTGAACAAATCGCTGATACTTCTGTCACTGGCGGGAATATGGTTATCGCTGGTGATGCTTGCGCTTCATAACGATCGGTGGTTGGCCTGGTCAGGTTTGGCGTTATTAAACTTGGCTTTATACCTGTTTTTCAGATTCATTTTCATATTGCGGAAAAGCAAATATCCCGTGCCGGGAATCGATTATCTTTAAAAGGTTATATGTTTGCTGAAAGTGAAGTTTTAGAAATAATTAATCGAAAAATCAGATCCGACGAGGGACCGGGTCATCAAACCGGCGGAAGCGGTCATGCGGGGTTTGTCGAATATAAAATCGACGGTTTTCAGACGCGGCAAATTTCCCGGGAACTCCTCGAGATCGCTTATCGTTACCGCGTTTCGGTAGAAACGGAATTTACTTATTATCCCGACAATCCGCCGGCGGAATATTTTTATCAAAAAGTAATCGTGGTCAACCGTGAAAAAGAAATCGTCTCTGAAACACCGAAAATGAATACGGGCGACAAGAATAATGATGAATGGGAGCAGGCGAAACTTCAGATCGAGATGTATCTGAAAAAACTGCTTTTAAAGATCGAGTGGCGGTATGGCGACTGCAGATCCCCGTTTGTATATCCGCCTGCTTTTGAGGCTGTAAGGCTGGAAGATGGAACAAGAGAATACCGGTGCATCGTTAAGTCGGACTTCAATGGTAATGAATGCCTGGTTTTTCAATCCGCAAAGCCTTCCGATCTTCCGGGAATGATTATTGATGATTTTTCCCGCAGATTTTCTTTCATAGAATAATACCTATACCTCTAATTCCGCGTGCCGGAGCTGAGACTTTTCTATTTGTACGGTTGTGTGCCGCATCTTGCGGCTGAATTACGACAACACGCCGGTTTTCATGATTGAGGAGCGCCCGACAGACGACAGCCTGTTTTCCGTCACACGTGTGGCGGAGGACATGGACGACCACATGGTAACGTTCGACTTTTTCACCGTTGACGCTTACAGCGGTAAGATAACGGGACGGGTGATGAAAGACCCTGCAGCAGAAGAGACCGGTCCTGGAATTCAGTAAACATAGAGGGTAACCGGTTTCGCACTTGACTCCTTGAGAACGGCCCTGACGGCGACGCCCAGGATTTCATCCACCACGACCGTTTCTATGTGCAGTTCGAACTGCCTGCCGCCTACAACGGCTATTCGGTCGTTGATCATTCCCGGAATCAACCAGAAATTAACGGTGGAAAGCTCGCGATCCATGAGGGGATTCAAACGTCTTTCAATCTCTTTTTTCAATTCAATCTGGATTCCCTCCTCTTCAATTGCGGTAAGACGGCCCTCAAGGGTGATTTTAATGTCAAAACCTTGAACATAGCGCTTTTGCCGCGCTTCTTCCAGGCTGACCTTCAGTTTTTCAAGCTCCCGGGTGGCCTCGTCGAGCTCTTCCTGCTGGGTCAATAACCTGTAAGTCAGACGTTCCACGTCATGTCCGAGCAGAAGGGCCATCGCCACCGCCCCGGCCAGAACGCCGAGGGTGAAACAGGCCAGGCAGCGGCCGAGCGGGCGTTTCATTCGTTTCCTCCACCCAGCGTCATTATGAGATAATACCCGGACTGGGCCCCGGCCAGGCTGGCCAGGACGTAGAGAAGCTGTCTGACGACGGCAGTTATCTCACCGTGGAAAAGACCGGAATCAAAGATTTCGAAGGTGGAAAAAGACCCCCCGATGGCTGCGACGATCGCCCAGATCTTCACCTCCCGCGCCAGACGCAGCATGGTGCTGATCGACGGCTGGCCGGTCAAAGCCGCCCCGAGCGCGCCCGCCAGGGCCGCGCCGAGGAGAACTCCTCCGGCCGTAAAGAAAATAATCACCAGCCGCTGTCCGAGTCCGTTCAAGAGGAACACTCCTCTCCCTTAATCTTAATCCATCTGATTCCTATACCGGTCCGGTGGAACTTATGACTCGGCCGGACCCTTCCCTGCGGGTTTCTTTTCCGGAGCATTATTTTATATAGTTCGCCATGCGGCCGGGGACCGCTCCATCTGAAGAATGATAATGGGGCGACCCGTAAGCTGGTTACTTAGATGCAGAAAAGTATCATAAACGGAACGCGGCGAGAAGTGATGCAGGGCTGACGCAGCAATGCGTTGCTTATCGCCGAGCCCACCGAAAGAAGAACTATTTTCGAGGGAGGAATATGATGGGGTAATGTCGTAACAGGACGGTGCGGCTTGTACCGCTTTGCGAATGCGCTTTCTTACATACTCCATCCCGCCGTTTTCGTATTATTGACCGTAGCCTTGATGAGCGGTCGCCTGCACCACCGGACGGTATTCGTCCTGCGTGATATCGCCATCCCGGCCGCCGGACTGCTGCCCGGTTTGATATACATATACCGCAAAACGAGAAGCGGGGAGTTCAGTCACTATCATCTGCTTTTTAAAGAAGAGCGCCGTGTGGTGCTTCCCCTTTTACTGGCGGGCTTGACGGCGTCTTTTGGGCTTTATGCGTTGGCGCAGGCGCACGCCGTGATGATGCGCTGTATGCTGATAGGCGTGTGCGGCGGAATCGGCGCCTGCCTGATCAACCTCTTCTGGAAAATCAGCCTGCATTCGGCGGTGGCTATGGGTTGCGCTGCGTTGTTCCTGCCGTTCTCGATGGTGACGGTGGTGCAGATGGGCGCGTTGGGCATTATTGTCGGCATCTCCCGCATAATGGTGCGGCATCACTCGCCGGCGCAGGTCTTCGGCGGCTGGATTTATGGTTTTGGAGTAACGGCCGCACTGGTATGGTTGTTGAACCGGTATAGAGGCGGATAATCATAAAAAAATAGCCGACAGCTTTCGGTGACTAGGGGAATAATATGCCCGGCGCGAGTTTTCGGGACAAAATGGACAGGCTCGTAAAACGCAGACCCGCGCGATTTTATCTTCTCTCGTTCTTACTGCTGTTTCTGGCTGTAGGGGGACTTGCCGGTGGTATCGCCCTCACGGCCGACCCGAGCGGCGGGTTGTTGAAAATACCTCTGAGTTTTCTTGAAGATACGCCTTTTAAGAACTACCTGCTGCCCGGACTGTTTCTGCTTGTCGTCCTGGGGGTCTACCCGTTAATGATTTTTTACGGCATGCTGGCGCGCCCGGAATGGAAGTGGGCGAACGCCTTGAACCTATATAAGGAGCAGCACTGGTCAAACACGCATGCCCTGTATGTAGGCATAATCCTGATCCTCTGGATAGACCTTCAGGTTATGTTTGTCGGTTACGGACATTTCATTCAGACCTTATACGCCCTGCTGGGCGTGGCGATAACCGTTTTGGCGCTGCTGCCGTCCGTGAAGAAATACTTCACGCAACCGTAATAGCCAGCGGTTAAATCAAGCCGCCGGCAGTTACGGCAGCAGTTAACCCTTCTCAAACTCCTTTCCGGTCGTCAACTGCTCGATCCACTGTTTCCCGTTCTTACGAGTGATGGTTAAATCGTTTATCACTACCCCGCGAACGCGAACCACCTCGGGTTCTGGCTCACCCTCCCTGAACCGGACATAAGACCCGAGAGCGCTGATAACGTAAAACCGGCCGGTATCCTCACCGAGATACAGCATTACATGACCGGGGAAGTACAGCGCCGCTCCCGGGCGCAGCTTCCGGAGAAGCGCCTGCCGGTCTACCGGGTTTTCCTCAAAGCGGAAGGTCCGGCCCGCGGTGACTTCCTGTTCGCGGGCGTTGCGCGGCAGGTTGAAGCCGAAAACGCGGTATAAATCCATGACCAGGGAGGAACAATCCCGGCCGTTCAGCATCCCGCCCCAGCCATAGCGTTCGCCTTGCATTTTGAACGCCTGTCGGATGATATTCGACCGGGTGTACGGAAGATAGCCTTCGGTTACGTCATTACATACCGGCAAGAGCGCCGTTTTAAAATTCAGTCTTCCACCCTGATCTCGGACCGGAAGCTTAATCGCGTAGTTTCCGCAAGGAGACTGCCCGTCAATCAATGATGGAACTTCGGCGGGATCGGCCAGCGGGATTCTGCTTCCCATACCGAATTCAAGTTCCGATAGTTCAGGCGAATAGGGATTGTTGTTCAACCTGACATTGCTGCCGGTTACCATCAGGAACTCGTTTACCTGCCGGTAATCGAGCCATGCGCCTCTGTCTGTATCGACCGCGACATCGTTTGCGGATACCCATCCTCGGTAGTTGTACGTCTGAGCATAATACCATTGATCGTCAGCGCTCCGGTGCAGGATTACCGCCGGTTCGGCCGGCTGTAGGGCTGTTTCCTGAAAATAATCGTCTTCGGGGTCGCAGGGTTCCCCGCCGGCTACCTCGGAGGTCGGAAAGGCCCGGATGTTTGTTCTTCTAACGGTAAAGGCGTATTCGACCCTGTTGTCATCCTTAATACCGGATAGGTTCATCCGGTTTTTCAACATGCCGTAAAACTCGTACCCAACCTGTTTCCCCATGACATAGATCGGACCGGCAGGAAAGGGTTTCTCCATAAGGTCAATCAACCGGTTCCCTGAAAGAGAAACCGGGTGGTTCGAAAGGTCGTATAACCTTTCCGAAAGTGAATCGATTATCTCTTTGTTGAAATCACGGATTTCGGGAGGAGTCATTACGACCTTGTCGGGATCAGACATTTTATTGCACCAGTAATCGGGGCGAATCATCGACGCGGAAACGTGGGGCATCAGGACTGTGGGACGGACCGAAGACCCAAGTCCGCCCGGGGAACACAAGCCCGCCGCCGGCAGTCCCTTATGTAAGAGTTGAAGAAGATAGGTTTTCAACTTCCACGGTCCTTTCCGTCTAAGCTTAAATCAATTTAAAGCGTATGAGGATTTTCCTTGGAAAAGAAGCGGCTGTTGATTTGGACAATCCCTGAGTTTGCATTTGCAGACAGGATATCTTTTCTCTCCGTCGAAAATATACGGCTGAACGCCGATGCGCTTCACAGAGGACCGGTGAAAAGCTCCGGATGGTTTGCGTTGGACGTCAGGTCAGGCGCAGGTAATAACCCGAAAGAGGAATCATTCATGTACGCGGACAAAGCATTATTAATCATCAGGGCCCTTGCAAACGGAGTCGATCCGACCACCGGCACGGAATTTCCGCCCGACAGCCCTTGTCATGATCCGCAAGTTATTCGCGCGCTGTATGCCGCCGTTTCCGCCCTGGAGAAAGAGAATGGCCGAGTCGACGGGCAAAGGGAGGTGCCGAAAAACGTCGGCAAGCCCTGGACACCCGAGGAGGACGGAAAACTTGCGGATTTGTTTGATTCAGGGAAGTCAATAAAAGAATTGGCCGATATCCATGAACGAACAAAAGGCGCGATTAAATCGAGACTGATAAAGCTGGGGAAGGTTTTAACAAAGGCCTGAGTCGAATCATTTTGTCTTGATTTGCCGTTTACATACGGAATCTGTTGCGGCGCTCACTTTTACTGACAGACTGCTGCCGTTTGGCACGAAACAAACCGTTATATAAAGGAAAGGGTGGTATGACTCATGAGCAACGTAAAAAATGTGCTTGGGCCCATGCGTCTCCCGTTTTTGATCCTGACCCCCGCCTGTGTATTGTTGGGGCTCGGGACGGCCGTCTGGACATCCGGAAGCGTTAACGTGTTTCATTTAATTCTTGCGCTCGTCGGTGCGGTGGCCGCGCACATCAGCGTTAACGCCTTTAACGAGTATTACGATTTCAAGAGCGGCCTCGACGCCCGGACGGAGCGGACCCCCTTCAGCGGCGGAAGCGGCACGCTTCCCGCGAACCCCGGCATGGCCGGCCACGCGCTGGCGACGGCGCTGATAACATTTGCCGTTATCATCCTGATCGGCGTCTACTTTGTATGGGTGTGGGGTTCATCTCTGTTGCCGCTGGGCATTCTCGGACTTCTGACCGTATTCGCCTATACGCCCTGGCTTACCCGTAATCCGTGGTTGTGCCTGGTCGCTCCCGGTCTGGGGTTCGGGCCGCTGATGGTCATGGGGACGCATTTCGTCCTGACGGGCCAATACTCCTGGACCGCGTTCATCGCATCGCTGGTGCCGTTCTTTCTGGTGAGTGATCTACTGCTCTTGAATCAGTTCCCGGATGTTGAAGCGGACCGGGGTGTGGGCCGGAGGCACTTTCCGATCGTCGTCGGTAACCAGGCCAGCAGCCTCATTTACGGCGGCATCTTGCTGCTGGCTTATCTGTCGGTTGCCGCCGGCGTTTATTTCCACTACCTGCCGAAGGCCAGCCTTATAGGGTTGTTCACGGTGTTGATCGCCGTGCCTGCTTTCGCCGGCGCTTACAAGCATGCCGAGCAAACCGGGAAGTTGATACCTCATATGGGACAGAACGTGATTATCAACATCGTAACGCCTGTGCTGGTTGCCGTGGGTCTGTTCATAGGCTCTTAGAAGGCCGCTGCAAAACTGCGCCTGACTAGTTTGGAGGTGCGAGGCAGGAAGTTAGAGGTTGGAACCAAAATGCAATACAAGCGGTAAGAAAATGACCGCTTCCCAGTCGACACGTCTTAACAAGGTAATAAGAGCTTTATCCGCGCAGGAAAAAGAGGGATGAAGTGAAGAAGCTTACTTCGTTTACCGTTGGTATCCTGGCGGTTTGCGTTTTGTTTAACCGGGTGTTTTGGGACGGTTAAGTTTCCGGAGGACCGGCAAAAAGTGCTGCGGTATGCGGACCCCGCGACCGACAAACTACTGCAAGGCTTTAATGAAGGCGACTATGTCAAATTCTCCCGCGATTTTGATGAGAAGATGAAAAACGCCCTGACCGAGACGGTCTTTAACCGGACGCGCGGGCAGATCGTCTCAGGATAGGCCTTTATAATTCACGGGCGGTTTCAAAAATCGAAATAAAAGGTTCATCCACTATCGTCGACTATACGGCGGAGTTCGAAAAGGAAAAAGGGGTATCAGTCAAGGTCGTTTTCGATAAATATAAGGAAAAGAACCTTGTTTCCGGACTCTGGTTCAACTCGCCGAAACTGCGCCGTTAAACCGACCGGTTTCTTGCTTTAATGGCGGTACAGGTCGTTTACAATAGGACTCAATGTTTAAAGTTAAAGTCCGGTTGTCTAATCAATGAGAATCATCTGACGTATTCGTTCGGCGATGGAGGTGTTCTCATTAATGGTGGTCCCGGCGAGAGGGCCGAAACCGAAAGAGGCCGCCATTTCCGTCAGGACCATGCGGGCGGCGTTCAGCCGGCGATGGTAAAACGTTTCGTGGTCCACCGCTTCTTCGTTGATATTCAGTTTTGTCCGGAGGGTATCCGGTATAAAAATTAGAGGCATAAGCAGACGCGCCGTCTTTGAAGTAAGCCAGGCGGTGCTGTTCAGTTCCCTGGTGGCGTAGTCCACAACCGAAAGGTAGGCGTCTGACAGCTCGAAGTACTTGTCCGCGCCTGAATCTTCAAGCCACTCTTTCACCGTCCAAGTGCGACTTGCCTCATGTCCGAGACAGTGGTCAGCCCATTCGACCATAAACAGCTTTTCGCGCATGCGGGGCGTTCCTTCGACGTCTTCAAACCGCACGGCGCGGCCTATCGGATACATACGGCAGTTGCGCGGCCTGACGGGGTATATGCTGCAGCGTCCGTCTTCGAGAAGAAAGGCGCAATTTCCGGTTTCCGCCTGCTTCAACCAGGCGAAAGGCCAATTTGACACAGTGCCGAATTCATACCTGCAGAAGATATCCAGGAAATCGGGGCCGCTGATCTTGATGTGGCGCGCAATGGCCTCGATGTCCCAGGGATCGAGCAGGATGGTTATTAAACGGCAGCACTTTCCCATGCATTTTTCGCTGCACTCGAAGGTAAAACGGTCCTCCGGGTTAAGTGCTTTGAATCGAGACTCATCCGCGGCGTTAACGGGTATTTCCAAATGGTCTTCCTCCTGATTCTATGGTTTTAATAAAGAACGTAAAACCGTCGGGCTAACAGCTGATTGCAACGGTTTCCGGGCCGGGAGCATAGTATAACCACCAGTAACAAGCCCTGCTGGTGGTTTCGTTATGTACAATTCTCCCTATTAGCCTATCGTTGCTCCAACTCTTATGTCAATGGGTATCGGCATCTTTATCGGTCTTCCGATCTCCGGTGACTGAAAAGGAGGATAAGATATAAAACTACCGCCGCCGATAAAGTGACAGCAACGGCCAATATCTTTGGAAGCAGCGACCAAAGGAGCATATAACCGGTAGAGATTATTATCGAAACAAGCATTAAAGGAAAAGCCACCTTCATATAGCCCACAAAGGAAATCAATAGGCCTCGTTTTTCGGCTATTCCGGCGACAACCACGTTTGCCGAGGCGCCGATGATGGTCCCGTTCCCTCCGAGACAGGCTCCGAGCGAAAGGCACCACCAGAAGAAGTCGAGGTTCTGGATGTGTCCGAGGCGGCCCATTTCTTTTATCAGCGGAATCATGGTGGCTACGAAAGGAATATTGTCAAGGAAGGCGGAAGTCAGCGCCGACAGCCACATTATCAGCATCCCGGTCGCTATGGTGGCGCCGTGCGTGGCCTGAAGGCTCGCCCCGGCCAGCAGGGAAATCACGCCCACCGCTTCGAGTGCGCCGACCAGCAGGAATAACCCGATGAAGAAGAAGATAACAGGCCATTCAACAGCATTCAGAGGGCGCTCGGGATCGGCGCGGGTGATTATCAGGAGGAGCGCGGCCCCGCTTAACGCAATCACCATCGATTCGAGGTGCAGGTACTGATGCAGCAAGAATCCCGCTATAACAAGGCCGAGGACGAGCAGGGACTTCCGTAAAAGCCGGCGGTCCTTTATTTCCGCTGCGGCGTCAAATTCGTAAATCCGGTTGCGACGGTCTAAAGGAATAATTAAATCCTTCCGATAGATAAGTTCAAGGAGAAAAACGGTAACCACCTGTATTAGAATGATTACGGGCGCAAGATTGACCACAAAATCCATAAAACCAAGACGGGTTGCGCTCCCGATCATGATATTGGGCGGGTCGCCGATCAGGGTGGCCGTTCCTCCTACGTTGGAGGAGATGATCTCGGCGACAAGGAAGGGCATGGGGTTCAGCTCCAACTTTCTGGCGATGGCAAAGGTCACCGGTACGATGAGCAGAACGGTGGTGACGTTGTCCAGAAAGGCGGAAACAACAGCGGTGACAAACGCGAGGGAGGACAGTATGGCCAGGGGATGTCCCTTGGCGATCTGGGAGGCCTTTATGGCGAGGTATTCGAAAACTCCGGTCTCGCGGGTCACGCCGACAATAATCATCATCCCGACGAGAAGTCCGATGGTGTTCCAGTCTATAACCCCAGCGGCCTTTTCCGCGGGTATGATTCCGGACAGGATAATGATCGCCGCGCCTGCAAAAGCGGCAACAGTGCGGTGAATCCTTTCGGAAACGATTAAGACATAGGTTGCAACGAAGACCGTAACAGCCAGGTACACTTGGTAATGGGACAAAATATGCCCTCCCGTAAGGGGTTTTCCGGGGGTCCAAAAACAGCATTTCCACTAATTGAAACCGTGCGCTATCTCCCATAATTTAAGCTTATTTTAGCCGGTCAGGGCAAGGTAAAAAAATATTTATTGAAGAATAATTAAATATATTGTCTACTAAAGAAGGAATTTGTTGATATATGTCGAAGTCTTAGTGCTACATTTATCCAACCATATAAGAAAACTGGTATTGCTATAAATTAGGGGTATTGGAGGGTTCAACTTGCGTAAGATTCCCATCAACCTGCTCCAACCGGGGATGCGAGTAGGGCAGGTACTTTACAATTCATTGGGCCAGTTATTAGTAAACAAAGGGACTATCTTAACGGAGAAACTTATCGCAAGGTTACGGATGGCCGGAATTCCTTCCATATATGTCGAGAACGATTTTTTAAGCAATGTGGAGATAGTAGACGTTATTACCAGCGAAGTACGTGTGAAGGCCAAACGACAAGTGCGGGAACTCCTGCATGAGACGTCCGTATCCGGTTGCGGATGCGCAATCATCAAACTAACCGAAATAACAAGAACCATCGAGCAGATAATAGATCAGTTGTTCGCCAACCCCGGACTGATGGTCAACCTGGTTGACGTCCGCGCCATCGATGACTATACCTTCGGACACTCCGTCAACGTCTGCGTCTTGTCTCTGATTACCGGTATCACCCTTGGGTATGATCGGGCGAAACTACTGGCTCTCGGTATCGGCGCTTTGCTCCATGACATCGGGAAAGCCAAGATCCCGGATAAGATTCTTACAAAACCCGGCAAACTGACAAAAGAAGAATTCGAAATAGTCCGCGAGCACCCCGTTTTCGGCTATAACATGCTGCTGAAAATGCCGGGAGTAAGCGTTGATTCAGCGCACATCGCCCACGAACACCACGAGCGTTATCAGGGGCAGGGTTACCCGCGCGGCTTAAAGCAGAAGGAAATAAAGGATTTTGCCGTGATATGCGGGATTGCGGACGTTTTCGATGCCTTGACCTCCGACCGCGTTTACCGCAAGGCCTACCCGATACACGAGGCCTACGAACTCCTGTCCGCCTCAGGAAATTTCCTTTTCAGTTACCAAATGGTTGAAGCTTTCCTGCAGAACATCGCCGCGTATCCTCTCGGAACGACGGTGCGGCTTTCTTCCGGACAAATAGGCGTGGTAGTGGAAACGAGACGGGGTATGGCCGTACATCCGCGTGTCCGCGTTTTTCTTGACAGCACGGGCAGCGGGATCGAGCCTTTCGATATCGAGCTTTGGGAAAACAGAGACATCGTGGTGGCGGAGGTTCTGGACGAAAAGGAACTGAAAGCCGCAATCGCCCGCGACGTGGAATCAGGGTTTATAGAATAGTTTTCTGAACCATCCTTTCTTACACTTCCCCTAAAACAATGCTGTCGGAATCAGCAGGCCGGCACTGTTATGCTGTTTCAGGCCTTTTACTGCTTTATTTGTGAATTTTTTGTGAACAGCATTGATTATGCTTTGACAAGGATTATAATTACTTTTGAGAAAGGGTGGTTTTTCTTAGGCGAGTGGGGAATTATGGTTTTCAGAATATGAATATTAGAAGCATAAGCTTGATGAAAGGGGTTTTGGCGTATGAAATTACGGCGGTGGATTGTGTCCGTGGCCATAATGGCTTTCGTAGCCGGGGCATGTTTCGCGGGAGGGTGTTTTGTCAGCGAGGACTTATCCCGGGGGGCAAGGCTTGCGGGAGGTACCGGCAGTGCGGTCGCGGAGACGGAATTTCCCGGGGGTAATCCCGGCGCTATCGCGGGGATCGTCGAACGCACCGGGTCGGCCGTAGTAAAAATCGATACGCTGAGTGCGGTAAGCGACTCCCAAATGGACCCGTTTTACAACGATCCCTTCTTCCGTCAGTTTTTCGGGGGAATGCCGCCGCGGCAGCAACAGTATCAGCCATCGTTAGGCTCGGGATTTATCATTTCCGATGACGGTTACATCCTAACCAATGAGCATGTCGTGGACAACGCGAGCGAGATACAGGTTACCGTCTCAGGTTATTCCAAACCGTTCAAGGCCCGGGTGGTCGGTTCGGACTACGACCTCGACCTCACGCTGCTGAAGATCGATGCGGGTAAGAAGCTGTCGTACTTGAAATTGGGTGACGCGGGAAAGATGAAGGTGGGAGACTGGGTTATTGCGATCGGTAATCCTTACGGTTTGGACCACACGGTTACGGTGGGGGTTATAAGCGCAAAAGGTCGGCCGATAGATATTGAAGACCGGCATTATAAAAACCTCCTGCAGACGGATGCTTCGATTAATCCGGGTAACAGCGGCGGGCCTCTTTTAGACCTGAACGGCGAGGTGATAGGCATAAACACCGCCGTTAACGCGCAGGCGCAGGGTATAGGTTTCGCCATACCTTCGAGTACAGTTAACTCCATACTCAGCGATTTAAAGAATAAGGGGAAGGTTGTCCGTCCCTGGCTGGGAGTTCAGGTCCAGTCAGTGGATAAACAATGGGCCGATTACCTTGGGCTTTCATCGACCGAAGGCGCGCTGGTGGTGGGCGTTGTCTCCGGCAGCCCGGCCGAACGCTCCGGCATAACCAGGGGAGACGTGGTCATGGAGATCGCCGGCAGTAAGATTAAAACTCCCGATGATCTGGTTTCGGTCGTTACAAAGCAGAAAGTGGGTTCGAAAGTGGATATACTCGTATGGCGCGATGGTAAGCTGGTTCGGGTGTCGGTTTCCATTAACGAAAAGCCTGCCAAACTGTAAGTTTTCGGTTCCGGCTATAAGAATCAGCAAAAGAGTGCGGGGAAGGTCCCCCGCACTTTTTTCTTCGATGTGCCAGGTACGGGCGCCGATGGACGGAAAGGGTACCAGTTTGCGGACACTTTTCCATAAAGTAAGCTATGGTCTTGTTCTTCTCCCACTGGTACTATGAGAGTGTTACATAAAAAGTAAACCTGTAGGAAAGAACCCATCGTTTTTCAGCGTGGATTCTGAAAAGACCTTGGAGCGCGAAAAACAAACCGGTACTCAAAGAAAGATTCGGGAACAAGTTATCGACGTTTAGGCCAGCCATAAGTTTAGGACATCCGTTTTCCACAGGGACAAGGCAGCAATTGGACGCAGACGGAGGAAGATGATGCAAACAAAATGGAGCAGAGTTTTAATAACCAGCCTGTTTTTCGTCTTGTTAGCCGCTGCTTATCCATCAAAATCGAATGCCGTTCAATTTTCCCGCAACCTTTCCATAGGAAACCGTGGTCCGGATGTAACCTATCTTCAAGAACGACTTAAAAAGCTGGGGTATCTTTCCGCCAAACCGGATGGCGCATTCGGGCGGCTAACTTATGAGGCCGTCACCCGTTTCGAACGGGCATTGGGTTTTCCTGTCGACGGTGTAGTAACGCGTTCGGAGTGGGTCGTTATTTGTCCCCCGCCTGTCCAGACCGCCAACGTTAGAATCAACGGACAGCTTCAAAAATACACCCAGCCTCCGGTGATAATCAACGGCTCGACGCTTGTGCCGCTGCGCGGTATCTTTGAGGCCCTGGGCGCGCAGGTTACATGGGCCAATGACACAAAAACCATAACGGCGGTCAAGGGCGATATCACGGTGGTTTTACAAATTGGGGGGCAATCCGCGACCAAAAACGGGTCGCAGGTATCGCTGCTCCAGCCGGCAATGATCATCAACAGCGTAACGATGGTTCCGGCACGCTTTGTGGGCCAGGCATTTGGAGCCAAGGTTGATTGGGATTCTACAACGCGGACGGTTTTCATAAGTACGGGTTCGGGGCAGAAAATGGTTCTGGGTTATTATCCGGTTGATTATCCGGGCGACAACGCGGCATACAACTCCCTCCTTTCTTTTGGCCAATCCCTCACAGCAATAGCGTTCTTTGCACTTGAACTGACTGATAAGAATAATTTCAGCGGTAGTTTGCCGGGTAACGGAATCAAGGCTGCCGGTAATCTCGGCGCTGAGAGCCTTCTGGTCGTTCATAACTACCGGGGAAACGGTTTCGACCGCAATCTCGTTCATAAGCTGTTGAACGACCGCAACGGCTGGGACGGTTTCATCGACAATATCGTTCAACTGGTCAAAGCAAACGGCCTGGGCGGCGTCAATATCGATTTGGAGAACATCCCCCCGTCGGACAAAGATCTTTACAGCGAATTCTTAAGGAGGGTTTCCGCGGCCCTAAAGCCGGATGGTTTTATAATCACGGTCGCCGTTCCCGCTAAGACCAGCAATGATTTGCAGAACGCCTGGAGCGGGGCCTTTGATTATGAAGCGATCGGCCGGACCTGCGATTATATGATTCTCATGACTTATGACGAACACTGGTTAAAAGGGGCACCCGGACCGGTGGCTTCAATTTCGTGGGTGACAAAGGTTGTGGAGCATGCCGTAAGCTGCGTTCAAAGTCACAAGCTTCTCCTGGGCATACCCACTTATGGTTACGACTGGTCGACGCAGGGAGCCAAGGTTGTGCGCTGGAATGAAGTGGACCGCCTTCTTAATAAGTACGGGCAGGATAAGGTCTTCTGGGACAGCGCTTCCGCGACCCCCTGCCTGCACTACAAAGAATCCGGAGTTGACCATGAGGTATGGTTTGAAAATCAGTACAGCCTTAAGCCTAAACTCGACCTGGTGCATAAGTATGACCTTGCGGGGATCGGCATCTGGCGTCTCGGGTTTGAGGACTCCAGTTTTTGGGAGACCGTAAGACGTTATTTTTAGGATGGGTTGATTCTTATTAGGCTGCGGCGGCTGTGGCCAAGGAGTAATGGATAAGCAGCGGTATTACTCCCCCCGCCCGTCGGTTACGGCTAATAGATAAACCTTTCGGCCGGTTTTATTCCCCGTGATTCTCTTCTCTAGTTCTTTCAGTGCGGAAATCTGTTCCGCGGAAAGTTCGGCAAACGACATATTTGTGAGCAGCAAAAAAATTATCTCCTTTTGTTGTACATGCTTTCGTTACCTGTGTTTTTTCTGGTATAGTATTTTCGAAGATTTGAACCCTTATCCCATTTCCCAAAAAGGCAGGTCAAGGAGTGCCGCTTCCGTGAGTAAGTCCTATAAGGGGTACAAGGGGGAAAAGCGTTGCGATTTGTGTTGTTGATACTTACAATGATCTTTTTTGCAACCTGGGCCTTTTCGGGGTATGCCGGCGCGGAGCCGGCGGCAGGGCAGGCGGCTGAAGATGCCGGGCCCGCGGTTTCCGCCCAGGCCGCAGTTGTCTTGGATGCGAAAACCGGTCAGGTACTTTACGCCAAAGAACCTTCTAAAAGGATGTATCCCGCAAGCACAACCAAAATACTCACCGCCCTGGTGGTACTGCAGAATGCCCGGCTTGACGACAGGATAAAGGCAACGGGGAAGGTGGTTAACACCGAAGGGTCAGCCATCTGGCTGAAGGAAGGGGAGGAGCTTACGGTAAGCGACGGGCTCTACGCCCTCTTGCTGAATTCGGCCAACGACGTTGCCGTGGCGCTTGCGGAAATGGTAGGCGGTTCGGAGAAAGAGTTCGCGAGTATGATGAACCGTACCGCCAAGGCTTGCGGGGCAACGGACTCACATTTTAACAACCCGCACGGTTTGCCTGATGAAGACCATTACACCACCGCTCTGGATCTCGCGAAGATAACCAGGGTTGCCATGGGGAACCGGTTATTCAAAGAGATAGTGGCGACAAAGACGAAGAACATCGAACGCCAGGCTCCGGACGGTCTTACCCTTCTAATAAATCACAACAAGCTTCTCTGGCGGTATGACGGTGCAATCGGCGTAAAAACCGGTTATACCACGCAGTCAGGCCAGTGTCTTGTTTCCGCCGCCCGTCGCGGTGAACGTGAGATAATCTCCGTGATTCTCGGAGACGATCTGAGCGTTTGGGACAACGCGGCGGCGCTTTTGGATCACGGGTTTTCATCGTACCACTTGGTGGAGTTGGCCAAGGCGGGGGAGGTTGTGGGGAAATTCCCGGTTCAGAAGGGAACGGAGCAGGTTCTGGGGAAGACGGCGCGGTCCCTCTGGAGCAACATTCCTGCGGGGGCGGACCCGGTCATAATTCCCCGGTGGCGCCTCGAAATGCGGCCTATCGAAGCTCCGGTAAACCAGGGTGATTGTATCGGGACCGTTGTTATTACCGGGGAACAAGGAGAGATTGGCCGCGTAAGCGTTGTTGCCGGCAACTCGGTGGCCCGACTTTCAATCTGGCCTCCGGTTTTCCGTGGTGTCCTCGTGGTGGTTGGAGCCCTGGTGGTATTGAGGCTGCTGTCGGCCTGGTTTAAAAGACACCGCACGCGTTCATTCCCTCGACTTTAGAGGCAAAGATCTGCGCGGGATGGCAAGAAAGATTAACCACAGAGACACAGAGCACACGGAGGGGGACTTAGAGGGACAACATATATAGAAAATCCTACTTGTTGGCGTTGAAGCCATTTCGTTTTAGTAGTTTAGTCATTATATTTCTGTTCTCTGTGAACTCTGTGCCTCTGTGGTGAAAAATTTTGGTTCCGGCTTGTCTGGGTTAGGTTTCCGGGCACAAGCCTGTTAAGCAGGCGGGCAAACGGACCGCAGAAGGGGAAGAACATCACGCTGCTTGCAATATTGTAGATGGTGTGGGCGTTGGCTACTTGTCGGCCGGGGTCGGCCGCGGTGGCGGCGACGAGAGTACTGAAAGGGTGGACAAAGGGCAGGCATACGGCTGCCCCTATTACATTTATTAAGAGATGGGCCAGAGCCACGCGCCTTCCGGCGGCGCAACTGGTCAGCGAAGCGATCAGCGCGGTGAAACATGTGCCTATGTTGTTGCCAAGCACCAGGGCGAAGGCGGCATCGAGGCTTATTGCATTCCGGTCGTACAGCGCAATGACTATACCCGTGGCCGCGCTTGAAGAGTGGAGGAAGGCGGTCAACAATGTGGCGCCGCCAACCGCCAGTAAATGATTGCCGCCGGCGTATGCGAGGCCGGCCGTAAACCAGGGTTCGTGCTGCAGCGGCATGACGGCACGGTTAAGGAAGTCGAGCCCCAGGAAGACCGCCCCGATTCCCGCCGTTATCTTTCCCAGCGTTTTAAGAGGCGAACAGGATAAAGCGATACCTGCTGCAAACAGCGGCAGCGCAAGAAGCCCGGGGTTTACGGCCAGGAACTGTACCGTCAGGGTTGTTCCGACGTTTGCGCCGAGGATGACGGCGACCGCTTGTTCCAGGTTCAGAATGCGGCTGTGCGTCAGCGCGATGGTCATCACGGAAACCGCGGTGCTGCTTTGCGTCAGCGCGCTGGCGATAAGGCCGGAAAGCGACGCGCGTACCGGGCTGCCCGAGGTGGACCGAAAGGCCGATTTCAAGCCCTTGCCGGATATAACGAGGAGCCCGGATTGCAGAAGGCGCAGACCGGTGATAAGCAGGACTAATCCGGAGATTATTAATAAAAGAGTATTTGCCACGTTTCCCCCGTCATAAATATACGAGGGAAATTAATCACCATGAATCAAAGTTTTTTTGGAAAAGTTCTTAAAGTTGTGGAAATTAATCCGAGAAAGGTTAAGGGAAATAATTGCTAATGAAATTCGGATATGATAATATTAGTACAAGGTCTAGTTAAAAGATTCACAATATTCGGAAAAGAAATTTGTAAAAAAACTGCGAAAAATGATAAAAAACCTGTTTCCTTAATATGCTTTATGTGCTATAATATTTTCCACAAGATTTTATTCGCGCTAATTTCTCATGCAGCAATCGTGGCCCACAAAAGGTCACTTTTTTTTCCTGAATGGGGGTGGGTACTGTAGTGGAAAGCAGGGAATACAACCTGCCGGCAGGCTACAAAGAGAATAGTTTGGTATTGCTTGTACAGAATCCTACGGTACTCTTCGCCTACTGGGAAATCTCAGACGCGGCGTGGGCGCTGTTTGCGGACAGGAAGATGTCGCTGAGGTTATATTCGCTGGCAGACGGCAATTATTCGGCATGCGGTACTGCGTCACCTTCCTTTTCCATAGGCACATGGTATTTCCGGGGAATAACTCCCGGCGAGCGCTACCGGTGTGAACTTGGCTGGTGGGAGAACGGCGAGTTTTTTCCGCTATTGTGTTCTGATGTGGTAGAGGTGCCGCCGGATAAGGTTCTGTCGCCTACGAAGGTGCGGCGGCGTGCCGAGACGGGTGGTGCGGTTTTTGTCGAAGCGGTTAAGGTCATCGAAATAGACGGCGTAAGTTCGGAAATTCCGTACAGGCATTGAAACGTGGGGATTCATGCGCCGAAAATACAAATTCATTGATTCACAAGAAAGGGGACGGTCCCCCATAGGGAACAGTCCCCTTATTATCAGGACCGGATGATTTGACAGGTGGGATCTCAAACGATTTCGCCTCTTTTATTTGTAATGGGAAAGTGTTATGCTCATCTGGGATACACGGCGGAAGAAGCCCTGTGAGTAAGGCTCGTTAAGGCATCCGACGTTTATTCGGACGCCGGGTGTGAATTTCCCACGGACCGACGTTTTTTGAAATAATCGAAGCGGGTGCCGGTTCCGTACTTGTAAGTAGACTGAAGGTCAATAGTCCGGCAAGGTTTTACAAGGTCTTTTCTTTATTAACCGGTGCGGCGAACCTTAGCGGGATTGTTTTGATAAAGATTCGTAGAAACGACGGAAATCAAGTGAAGTTTTTTACGGAGGAACGCATGAGTAAAGGTTATCTCGCTATTGTGCTCCACGCTCATCTGCCCTTTGTACGTCACCCGGAAAAGGAACGCTATTTGGAGGAAAACTGGTTTTACCAGGCGGTAACGGAGTGTTATCTGCCTCTGATAGACGTTTTCCAAAAGCTGTCCGGTGAGGGCGTCAGGTTCAGGGTGACGCTTTCGCTTTCACCTCCACTGATAACGATGCTTACCGATGCGCTATTGACCAGACGTTATGTGTCTCATTTGGAACGGCTGATCCGTTTGGCGGAGGCGGAGGAGAGGCGGACCGACGGGACGGAATTCCATCCGCTTGCGCGGATGTACAAAGAACGCTTTCAGCGTTACTACGACCTGTTCGTCAACGAATATAAGGGGAACCTGGTTTCCGGTTTTGCCTCCCTGCAGAATCAGGGCGTTTTAGAGGTGATAACCACCTGTGCCACGCACGGTTACCTTCCCCTGGTTCGCGGCGTGGAGGCCCGGCGGGCACAGATTCAAACGGGGCTTGACCTTTTTGAACGGCATTTCGGCGCCCGCCCGCAGGGCTTCTGGCTTCCGGAATGCGGTTACATGCCGGGTGTGGATGAACTGCTTGCGGAGGCGGGAATAAAATACTTTTTTATCGAAACACATGGGATTCTGACGGCCTACCCGCCGCCTCCTTACGGCATTTATGCTCCCGTGGTATCGCCCGCCGGCGTGGCGGCCTTCGGCCGTGACCCCGACACCTCGCGGCAGGTTTGGGACCGCCAGATCGGCTATCCCGGGGATTACTGGTACAGGGAGTATTACCGAGACATAGGATACGAGCTGCCGTGGGAGTACATCGAACCGTTTCTCCCATCCGGGGAAGTGCGTACGGATACGGGATTCAAGTACTTCAGGATCACAGGTCATGAATCAAAGGAACCTTATAACCCTCAGGTTGCGCAGGAGAAGGCGGCAGCTCACGCGGAGCATTTCCTTCACCACCGCCAGCGCCAGGTTTCTTACTGGGCGGAGCGGCTCGAGACGGAGCCCATTGTTGTAGCCCCTTACGATGCGGAGTTGTTCGGCCACTGGTGGTATGAGGGTCCTCAGTGGCTGGAGTTTTTCATTCGCAAGGTTGCCGCTCAGGTTGAGGTGGCGCTGGCCACCCCGACGGATTACCTTAAAGCCCACCCCCTGCAGGAAACAGCCTCCATAAGCCATTCGAGTTGGGGTGAGGGCGGGTACAGCGAGGTCTGGCTGAACCCGGGCAACGACTGGATTTACAAGCACACTCACCATGCGGAGAACCTGATGGTGGAGCTTTGCGACCTTTACCCCGAAGTGCAGGGGACGCTCCGGCGCGCTTTGAACCAGGCCGCGCGGGAACTCCTGCTGGCCGAGTCGAGCGACTGGGCGTTTATTCTCCGGGTGGGTTCTACGGTAGAATACGCGACAAAAAGGGTTCAGGAACATATTGCGCGATTTAACAGCGTTACCGACCAGATCCTCAATCAGAAGATTGACGAAGCCGCTTTGGAGGAAACCGAGTCGTTCGACAATATTTTTCCCGGGATGGACTACAGGGTTTACAGCCGGTTCTGGTCGGACGGCGACCTTCAGGTTGTAGGACGGCAGCGAATAATGATCCTTTCGTGGGAGTACCCACCGCGTGTAGTCGGGGGACTGGGAAGACATGTCTATGATCTTTCACGGGCGTTGGTGAGGCTGGGGAACAAGGTGACGGTCATCACCGCTCCGGCGCCCGGGTATCCGCCGACGGAAGAGATCCAAGGGGTCGAGGTCTTCCGGGTTCAGCAGGAGGATCGCGAAAGGAACTTTCTGGACTGGGTGGCCTGGCTGAATAAAGAAATGGTTAAGATCGCGGGGCGGCTTTTCGCAGAAGGAAAACGTTTCAACGTTATTCACGGGCACGACTGGCTGATAGAAGCGGCGGCAGGGGAACTGATCGAAAGGTACGGCATTCCTCTTACGGCGACGATTCACGCGACGGAATACGGCCGATACAAAGGAATACATAACGAGACCCAGTTTGCGATTCACAGCGCTGAAAAAAGGCTGGCGCAGCGGGCGGAACGTATAATATGCTGCAGCGGCTATATGATGCATGAGGTTTCCCGTTTGTTCGGCGTTCCGCTGAAAAAGATCCGGGTGATTCCCAACGGGGTCGACCCGGAGGTGCTCGGCGTAAACGGTTGGCGGGGGCCGGCGGCGCAGTCGTCGTCCCCCATGGTTCTTTTCCTGGGCCGGCTGGTGCCGGAAAAGGGGGTTCAGGATCTCATCCGGGCCTTGCCGCTGGTGGCCGAGCGTGTTCCGGGGGTACAGGCGGTTCTTTGCGGCCAGGGTCCTTACAAAGCTGAGCTCGAAAGGATCGCCGAAGAGACGGGAATGGCCGGACGGGTCCGGTTCGCCGGGTTTGTCGACGGGGCGGGTCGTAACCGGCTGCTGCAGGAGGCCGGCGCCGCGGTTTTTCCCAGCCATTACGAACCCTTCGGTATTGTGGCGCTGGAGGCGATGGCGGCGCAGATTCCGGTTGTAGTCGGGGATACCGGGGGCCTGGGCGAAGTGGTGGAGCACGGAATCGACGGCTTCAAGGTGCCTCCGGGGCGGCCGGATATGCTTTCGCGTTACGTAGGCGAGCTTCTGACCAACAGATCCCTCGCCAACGAGCTTTGCCGTCGGGGATGGCGCAAGGTACGTTCGTCATATGACTGGCGGCATATAGCGGCGGTTACGTGCGAGGTATATGCGCGTGTCAGCGGAAGGTCTGCCGGACCGGTCCGCAAATCGCACCACGCAGGATGAAAACAAGCGTTGAAAGTCGCGAGTCACGGGTCGCGGGTTAAGTCCCAAGTCCTGAGTCAGTCAGAATTCATAGAAGACAGAAGTCACGAGTTACGGAAATATAGACCTGTAAGCTTTGAATTTAGAAGCAGTGTTGTAACATACACGGAACGCGGCGAGAAGTGATACAGTGTAAGGAAGATTAGCAAGGACGGGCCGGAGCGTATACGGAAATACGTAAGGACCCGGCCCTGCAAGGCTGACAAAGCTATACGCAGCTTATCGCCGCGCCCTGAGAAAGAAAGCTTATCTTTAAGGGAGGGGAAGATGTGCCGCGTCCTTTAGTGGTCGGCAACGGCAGGATAATGGTTGCTTTCGACGATAAGCTTGAGATGCGGGATTTCTTTTATCCCCACGTGGGACAGTGGAACCATCTTCAAGGGAATCGGAACCGCCTGGGGGTCTGGGTGGACGGTTCCTTCACCTGGACCGCGGACGACGGATGGGAGATGCGTCTCGCGTATAAAGAAGATACCATGGTGACCGATGTGACGGCAAGTCATCATGGTGCGGGCGTTAGGCTTTCGATAAATGACGCCGTGCACCGGAGAGAAAACATCTATCTTAAGAAGTTAATAGTACATAACCTGTTTGATAGAGAGCGGGAAATCCGGGTCTTTTTCGGACAGAATTTTTCAATCGACGAGACTGAGGTAGGAGACACGGCTTTTTACGACGCTCTTCATCAGGTGATTTGCCATTACAAGCGCAACCGCTACATTCTTGTAAACGGCCTGAGTTCCAAAGGACAATTCGACCACTTCGCCACGGGCATCAAAAGCTTCGGTAAAGCGGAGGGGACCTGGCGTGACGCGGAGGACGGGACGCTAAGCGGGAATGCCATCGCTCAGGGGTCCGTCGACAGTGTTGTCGGTTTCAATCTGCTGGTGCCGCCTCGCGGAACGGAGACCATTTATTATTGGATTTGCGCGGGACGTAACATCCAGGAGGTCCGGGCCCTTAACAGGTTTGTCCTCGATCAGGAGCCGGAGGAGCTGCTGTACCGGTGCGAAACATACTGTCAGGCTTTCCTCGATGCGTGTTTTCAAACCGGTATCAACGCGGCCGGGTTCGACATCGAGGATTTTCCCGTGGGAGTTCTCAAATCTTATAAACGTAGCCTCCTTATATTAAGGGCGCATTTCGATTCCAGAGGGGCGGTAATTGCTTCACCCGATTCAGATATTATGTCAACTAACCGGGACCACTACTGCTACCTCTGGCCCCGTGACGGAGCCCTTGCGGCTTACGCTCTGATAAGGGCCGGATACGGAAGATTGACGCGGCAGTTTTTTTCGTTCTGCTCCAACGCGCTGACCGAGCAGGGTTACCTACTGCACAAATACAACCCCGACGGTACGGCCGGATCGAGCTGGCACCCCTGGCTCGAAGAAGGCGTTGTTCACCTTCCGATTCAGGAGGATGAAACGGCTCTGGTGCTCTGGGTGCTCTGGGAATACTACCGCCGGGAACGGGACCTTGAGTTTGTTTTGGGACTATACCAAAGTCTTGTACGCCCGGCGGCTAATTTCCTGAGCAATTACGTAGACGAAGAATCACACCTGCCGGTGGAGTCTTACGACCTTTGGGAGGAAAGGCGGGGAGTTTTCACCTTTACCACCGCCGCGGTATATGCAGGGCTCACGGCGGCAGGGAATCTGGCACAGCTTTTCGGGCAGCCGAAGCTTTCCAATTACTACTTGACGCGGGCTTCCAGGATGCGCGAAGCGATGCTTACCCGTCTTTATGACAGCAATAAAAAGCGTTTTATACGGGGCTTGCATTTCAATAAACGGGAAGGAGCCCTTGAGCCGGATCTCACTATCGACAGCAGCCTTGCCGGTGTGTTTCTTTTTGACGCGCTGCCGGCGCATGATCATCGCGTGGCCGAAACCATGCGCCAGGTGGAGGAGGTGCTGTGGGTAAAGACCGGAGTGGGAGGTATGGCCAGATATTTCGGCGACTACTACTTCAAGCGGGTGGAAGACTTTAAAAGAGTTCCCGGCAACCCATGGTTTATCTCAACCCTATGGCTGGCCCAATACTACATCCGGACCGCCCGTAGCAAGGAGGAGTTGGCCCGGGGGAGAGAACTGCTGGAATGGTGCGTGTCTCATTCCCTGCCCACCGGGATAATGGCGGAGCAGGTTCACCCGCTGACGGGGGAATCGTTGTCGGTGGCGCCGCTGAACTGGTCACACGCTTCATTTATTATCGCGGTTACGGAGTATATAAACCGTCATCAAGAAATAGAAGAAACCCGGAAACAGACGATGTTTTGTCCTTCGGGGTAATTTAGAACAGTCACACCAAGATCTTTGCAAAGTGGCAATAAAATACAACTTACAGAGACACTGCTGTGAACTCTGTGTCTCTGTGGTGACCCGGTACTCAGCTTTAGTTGCATTGTATATGTACGATGCAAAGTATTTATAACGTGCCGTTGAGTGCTGAGCGGTTCCAGCTTGTCCGGGTTAGGGTATGGTTTCTTGGATGTGGGGGAATAAGCGGTTTTCCTCAAGGGGGTAAGGAATTATGCAATTCGAAATCAATGGTCTGGCGACGGGAATCGGAAGCCTGCCCTATTTAGAAACGGCGCCTGCTCTGGAAATGGTGAAGAAATACCTGCCGGTTCTGCCTCATTGGCCGCAATTGCCCTGCCGGACGGCCGCCGAGGGCTTCGTGCAGCAGTTCGTCGGCGCGCTTGGAAAGCACGGTGTACTTTCAACGGAGGGTAAGCCCCGTTTTCTAAACGACTGTGACGACTGGCCCGAACGGCTGACGGCGTTCTACACCTTCTGCATCAGTGCGGAAGAAGGCGACGAAGCGGCGCTGGAGGCTTTCGCGCCTGATAGGCAAGCGGCTTCCGGCTTATACGCCTTTCTCGAAGCGGCTGAGGCGGGGGAATTTCCAAGCGCATTCGCTTTCAAAGGGCAGGTTGTCGGCCCGCTGACGGTGGGTTTCCAGCTTGTCGACGCCGACGGGCGGCCCGCCTATTATGTTCCCGAACTACGGGAGTTGATCGCCAAGAACCTTTCGCTCGCCGCGCGATGGCAGGCGCAGAGGCTTAAGCGGTTCGGACGGCCCGTCCTGCTGTTTATAGACGAGCCCGGGATAAGCGTATACGGCCAGTCAACGTATATAACCGTAACCAGGGAACAGGTGACTGCGGATATGGAAGCGGTCATAGCCGGAGTCAGGGCCGCCGGAGGGCTTGTGGGGGTCCACTCGTGCGCGGCCGTAGACTGGAGCATCCTTTTGGAACTCGGGATCAATGTTTTGAGTTTCGATGCCTACGGGTATTTTAACTCCCTCTTGCCATACCGCCGGGAGATGACTGCGTTCCTGACCGGAGGGGGCGTTCTGGCCTGGGGTATTGTGCCGACTGCGGAAGCGGCGTTGAAGGGGGAAGACACACAAAGCCTTTTGACCCGGCTTAAATCATATCGTGGTGAGCTCGCGGCGCGCGGGGTGCCCGAGGACCTCTTGCGGCGTCAGTGGCTTGTCACGCCGGGCTGCGGCGCCGGTCTGCTCGGTGAACCGGCGGCCAGGCGGATTTACGAATTGACGGCGGCGATAGCCGCTGAGTTGAAGCGGGGAGGGTCGTGTTGATTATGACCGGGTTGAAGGGACTGGCGGACTACCATGTCCATACCCGGCGCTGCGGACACGCCTCCGGCGAAGCCAACGAATACGTTAATGCCGCAAAGGCGATCGGCCTGCGCGAGATCGGCTTTGCCGACCACATCCCGCAGTATTTCCTGCCGCCTGGCCTGCGCGACCCGGGACTGGCGATGGAGGAGAATGAACTCGGGGATTACGCGGCTGAGGTTCTGGAGAACCGGTCGGCCAACAAGGACATCGTGGTGCGGCTCGGGATAGAGGCCGACTTCGCCCCGGGGCATGAGAAGGCGCTCAACGAGATTTTACGCGGTTACCCTTTTGACTATGTTCTCGGCTCGGTGCATTATATCAACGGCTGGGGTTTCGATAACCCCGAACAGACCGGCGGTTATTCCGGGCGGGAGATCGACGATCTGTACCGGGAGTATTTCGGGTTGGTGCGGCAAATGGTTTCCACCGGCCTTTTCGACGTGGTCGCCCACCCCGATCTTCTCAAGAAATTCGGATACCGCCCGGAGTCAAACATCCTGCCTTTATATGAGGAGACGGTACGTGCGATCGCGGCTGCCGGGATGGCGGTGGAGGTTAATACGTCCGGGTTGAGGCAGCCGGTTAAGGAAATATACCCGCATCCGGAATTTATGGGGATTTGCCGCCGCTACGGGGTGCCGGTGACCCTCGGTTCCGACGCCCACAACCCTGTGGAGGTTGGCCGGAATTTTGAGGAGGCGCTGGTCTTGCTTCACGGGGCCGGTTACCGCGAGTCGGCGGTTTTCGAAAACCGGCGGCGGACGCAAAGGGCGCTGCCGTAAGGTCGGGGGGCTTTCTTTTAGTTCGCTGCTACGGTTTGCGGCCTTTTTCTACTCGGAAATCATAGAAGCTGTCGGTGGAATGCTCGGTTCTCGTATGTCCTTTACGGCGGCGGCTGGCACAGGGGAGTCTTATTAAGTGCGACGAGCCCGCTTTATCTTCAGGCGACCACCGCCTGTTTTGCCGCCATAGTTTTCGGACAGATCGGGAACGTGCTTGCCTGCCGTTACAGCAGGGAGACGGCCTTCCGTCTCCGTTTCCGTGACAACCCGCTTATCGTGGTCGGTATAGCGACCGAACTACTGTTCCTTTTCGTGCTCATGTACGTAGAACCCGCCCGTTTAATTTTCAAGACTCACCCGCTCGAATCCGGTCAATGGCTTGCGCCTGCCCTGATGCCGTTCGTGCTTGTCCTGATGGACGCGGTTTACAAGCAACGCCGCGCCTGAGGGCGGTATTCTTCTGACCTAAAGGAATATTCTGGGCGGCACACTGTTTTAGGCGCTTTGCATCTTTCCTTGCGCCTGCCGCCTGTGGTACTCTAAACTTAGCCGCTTGAAACCTTGGGCTTTTTTGCCAGCATGGCGTTTAGGCGGTCATATTCGTTTATTACTTCCGGATCGTCCGGTTCCATGTTATCCTGAAGATTACAAGAGGTAAAGCTGGCCCGGGCGCGAAAACTAAAAAGGTTGATCAGGTCGGCGGGAATCTCGTAAAGCTTCGACCGCCGGTATACTGCTGGGTAGCTATTCAGCTGTTACTTAACACTTACAGAACGAACACCAATGGGGGCCCCGTCCATGCATGAGTTCAGTCTGGTTGAATCGATGATCGGCCTGGTCAGGGAAAGTGCGGCGGAAAACGGTATAACGCGCGTATCGGTTGTAAAACTGGTCGTCGGCAGGCTTGTTATGGCACAGCCGGAACTGTTAAGGTTTTCTTTCGATGTTTTAAAAGAGAAAACGGTACTTGAAGGAGCCTCCCTGGAAATAGAAGAAAGACCTGTAATGATGCGCTGCAGGGGGTGCGGGAATTCCTTGTACCCGGAGTATGTGGAATTTATCTGCCCGTCCTGCGGTGAGACGCTGGAAGTAATAACGGGGAAGGAACTATATATCGAACATTACGAAGGCGATTCGTAACGCCGGATCTACGCAACATGGTAAGAAAGAATAACCACAGAGACACAGAGCACACGGAGGGGAAAACCAAAGAAGGGTTATTTAATTTTATTGAGTCTTGATATTTCTGTTCTCTGTGAACTTTGTGCCTCTGTGGTGGAATGTTATTGGTTCCGGCTTATCCGGGTTGGGGGATGAATAAGTTGAAGGTAGTCATGGGGCAGCGTCTCCTGCGGGCGAATGACGAGGCGGCGCGGGAGAACCGGGAGCGTTTTGCGAAAAGCGGCGTTTTTGTTGTGAACCTTATCAGTTCGCCCGGAACGGGCAAGACCACACTGTTGGAGCAGACAATCAGGCGGATGCGGGACGCCTGTAAAATAGGGGTAATCGAAGGAGACATATATACCACCCGGGACGCCCGGCGCATAGCGGACCAGGGGGTGGAGGTGGTCCAGATAAACACCGCCGGCGTCTGTCACCTTGACGCCCCGATGATCGCACGGTCTCTGGAGGAACTTGAAGGGGACGGTTACGATTTGTTGTTCATCGAAAACGTAGGGAACCTGGTCTGCCCGGCGGAGTTTGACCTCGGAGAGGACGCGAAAGTCGCCCTGCTCAGTGTTACAGAAGGCGGCGACAAGCCCGAAAAGTACCCGCTGGTGTTTCAGGAGGCGCAGGCGGTGGTTGTCACTAAGTCCGATCTTTTGCCGTATACCGATTTTGACCTTGAATCCGTGGGGCAGGAATTGAGTGCGATTAGTCCCGGTATTAAGATTATGGTGGTTTCGGCCAAAACCGGAGAAGGGATAAAGGAATGGTGCCGATGGCTGGAAGAAAGGGCTCTGCAAAAACGGGCGGGAAAATTCGCTACCGGATAACCGTTAAGGGAACAGTTCAGGGCGTAGGATTTCGTCCTTTTGTTTACAACGTCGCGCAGTCGCTCGGCCTGGGCGGGTTCGTGCTTAACGACGCCCGCGGTGTGATCATCGAGGCGGAGGGAGAGGCGGAGAAATTGGCGTGGCTGATCGAGGCGCTGCACAAACGCCCTCCGAGGCTGGCGAGGATCGCTTCAATCGATCGGGAAGAGCTGAGCCCGGCCGGTTACTCCCGGTTCGAGATTATCCACAGCGCGGACGAAGAGGAGAAAGAGGCCCTCGTCCCGCCGGACGTCGCCCTTTGTTCGGATTGTGCGAGGGAAACGTTCGATCCGAAGAACAGGCACTACAGGTATCCGTTTACCAACTGTACAAACTGCGGACCGCGCTTCACAATCATCACCGAAGTGCCTTACGACCGCCGGCAGACCTCAATGGCCGAATTTGCGATGTGCCCGGACTGTGCCCGGGAATACGACGACCCGGCGGACCGGCGTTTTCACGCCCAACCCGTCGCCTGTCCGGCTTGCGGGCCGCAGGTGGAGCTGTTGAACGCGGACGGGAAACCGGTGCCGGGTGACTGGTGGGAAAACTGCTGGCGGATACTTAATGACGGGAAAATCCTTGCGGTTAAAAGCCTCGGGGGATTTCATCTCTGCTGCGACGCCTTCAACAGGCAGGCGCTTAAAACACTCCGACAGCGCAAAGGCCGCAGTCATAAGCCTTTTGCCGTGATGTTCCGGGACCTTGGCGTCGTCCGGCGCCACTGTGTCGTCAGCGAGGCGGAAGAGCAACTGCTCAATTCCCTTCAGGCCCCGATTGTAATCCTTCAGCGCCGTCATGACACACTGCTTCCCCAGGAACTGACGCCCGGGCTCAAGACCCTCGGGGCCATGCTGCCATACACGCCGCTGCACTTGATGCTTCTGCAGGGACCTTTCGTCTGCCTGGTGATGACGAGCGGTAATTACAGCGAACTTCCGCTGTGTAAGGATAATGAAAGGGTGTTTCAGGAACTGGGCGGGATCCCCGATTACATTCTGCTTCATGACCGCCCTATAGTTAACCGGTGCGACGACTCAGTAACGGCGGTGATGGACGGGGAGGCGCAGGTTTTCCGGCGTTCGCGGGGCTACGTGCCCCGGCCCGTGATGGTCCCCGCCGGGGACGGCCCGACGGTGCTCGGGATCGGCGGCGAGATGAAGAACACCTTCTGTCTGCTGCGCCGGGGGCAGGCTTTCCAGAGCCAGTATATCGGCGACCTGGACAGCCTGGAAGGGGAAGAAAACCTGTTTTCCAGCATGGTTAATTTTCAGCGCCTGCTGGGGATAGAGCCGGAGGTGATAGGCTACGACCTGCATCCCGGTTACAGTTCCTCCAGGATAGCGGAAACCATTCCGGCAAGGATGAGGTTCGGCGTTCAACACCACCATGCCCATATGGCGGCCTGTATGGCCGAAAACGGGTGTGAAGTGCCCGCGATGGGAGTGATCCTTGACGGCACCGGTTACGGGGAAGACGGTAACCTCTGGGGGTTTGAGGTGCTTTCCGGCGATTACGGGAGTTGTACGCGGCATTTTCACCTTGCTTACGCGCCCCTGCCCGGCGGTGAGCAGGGTATTCGCCAGCCCTGGCGCATGGCCGTTTCTTACCTGCTTGCATTCTTGGGGGATGAAGGCGCGGCGGCGGCTTTGGAGCTGTTCGGAGCGAGGAAAAGGGACCTTGAAATCGTTCAGTATCTGGTGAAAAAACGGTTTAACTCGCCGCTGGCATGCGGTTGCGGGCGCCTGTTCGACGCGGTGGCGGCGCTTCTCGGAATACAGAGCGAGGTGACCTACGAAGGGCAGGCTGCGGTGGAACTCGGAGAGCTGGTGCAGGCGCCGGATGAGAACGGGAGCACGCCGCCCTATAGTTACTCCTTTGAAGGGGAAGTGATTTCCCCTGCGGGCATTTTTACGGGTGTCCTGGAGGATATCAGGGCCGGTGTCGGTAAAACGGTAATCAGCACCCGTTTTCATAATACTATTATCGCTATGGTCTGCGACGCTGTTAAAAAGGTAGCGGAACGAACGGGACTCGGCAAGGTGGCCCTGAGCGGCGGGAGCTGGCAGAACCGGTACCTCTTTGCGGCGGGGAAGGAAGCGCTGTCCCGGGAAGGGTTCGAGGTCCTGTTCCACCATCAGGTACCGACAAATGACGGCGGTTTGAGCCTCGGCCAGGCGGTTGTCGCGTACAGGAGGTGGCAGGAGTGTGTTTAGGCGTTCCAGGTATGATCGTCGAGATATCGCCGGGGGACCACACGGCGGTTATTGAAACCTTTGGTATAAAGCAGATGATAAACACCTTCCTCGTCGGTGAGGTGAGCCTGGGTGAGTATGTTATGGTACACACGGGCTACGCTATAGAAAAAATAGACCTTGAAGAGGCGCAGGAGAGGATCAGGCTCTGGGAGGAGTTACTGACGCATGAAGGATTTGGAGAAGTTCCGCGACCCGGGGATAGCAAAAGCGCTGATTAAGGAGATTCGGATAATGGCCGCCCGGGAAACAGAACGTCTCGGGCGGCGCGCGGTTTTTATGGAGGTTTGCGGCACACATACCGTGGCCGTTTCGCGAGCCGGGTTGCGCGGCATTCTGGGGGATTATATCGACCTGCGCAGCGGTCCGGGTTGTCCGGTATGTGTCACCGATTACGGCGACGTCGACCGAATGGTGAGGTTCGCCCGGCTGCGCGGGAACGTTACGGTGGGCACTTTCGGCGATATGGTCAGGGTTCCCGGCAGTGACTCCTCATTGGAGCGCGAACGGGCTATGGGGGCGGACGTGCGTATTTTATATTCTCCCGCGGATGCGGTTCGCTACGCTTTGGACAACCCGCAGCGGGAAGTGGTGTTTCTCGGCGTGGGCTTTGAGACCACCGCGCCGGCGACGGCTCTTGCCATTAAGGAGGCAAAAGCTCGGAATCTAGAGAACTTCAGTGTTTTTCTCGCGCATAAGCTCGTCCCTCCGGCGATGGAGGTCCTTCTAAGCGATCCGGAGTTGAAGATCGACGGTTTCATTCTTCCCGGTCACGTCAGCGCGATCATCGGGCGCAAGGCTTACACTTTCCTTGAAGGATACGGCCTGCCTTCGGTGATTGCCGGTTTTGAGCCCAACGATATACTTGACGCGATAAGGCTGATCCTCAAGATGATGGGCGAGGGGGAAAGCCGGGTCGTTAACGGCTATACGCGTGTGGTGCGCGAGGACGGAAACATGATCGCCCGGCGGCAGATGGAGGATGTTTTTACGGTCTGCGACGCCTCATGGCGGGGTTTCGGGGCCATCCCGCGGAGCGGTATGGCGATTTCCTCAGATTACAAGGACCTGGACGCCAGTCAGCGGTTTCTGCCGGCGCCGGTCACGCCCCGGATCCCTACGGGCTGCGTCTGCGGGGAGATCCTGAAAGGCAAGCTGACACCGCGGGACTGCCGCCTGTTCGCCAAGTCATGCGACCCCAGGCGTCCCGTCGGACCGTGCATGGTGTCCTCTGAAGGAGCATGCGCCGCGTACTACCAGTTTGATCGGCACCTGAAGGGGGTCGCCGATGACGCATTGCAGTAGAACAAAGCGGAAATCCAGACCCGTAAGCTGGTTGCTTAGGAAGCAGTAGTGTAACACGGGCGAAACGCGGCAGGAAGTAATGCAGTGCAAGAAAGACCTGCAGAGACGACCCGTGAACTTGAAAATTAGAAGCAGTATTGTAGTATAGACGGAGCGCGGGGAGAAGCAAGTAGAGCGCGAAAGACTGGCAGGGATGGGCCGGAGCGTACTGGGAGGTACGTGAGGACCCGGCCCTGACTGATGACAAAGCTATACGCAGCTTATCGTCGCGCCTTGCTAATGAACGTCTATTGTATAGGGAGGCGGCGGCGGTTGAATAACGGCATAATCCTGCTCGCGCACGGGGACGGCGGTGCTTTGACCCACGAATTGGTTACGGAATTGTTTTTACGCTATTTCCCTAACCAGACCCTTAAGGCACTTACCGACGCAGCCGTATTTCCCGTTTCCGGGGAGCGTGTTGCTGTGAGCACCGATTCTTTTGTGGTGCAGCCCGCCTTTTTCCCCGGCGGGGACATCGGGAAGCTTGCGGTTTGCGGGACGGTCAACGATCTGGCGGTAAGCGGGGCGAAACCTTTGTACCTCACGTCCTCCTTCCTTATCGAGGAGGGATTGCCGTTTGAGGATTTGGAGCGGGTGGTCTCCTCCATGGCGGCAACCTGCGCGGAGGCGGGCGTGGAGATAATAGCCGGTGACACAAAGGTGGTCGGGCGGGGTAATCTCGACCGTATCTTTATCAACACCACCGGGTTCGGTGTCGTACCCCGTACGGTTGATCTGGGGTATTCGCGCCTTAAGCCCGGGGACCGGGTGCTTATCAACGGCGCCGTAGGGGAACACGGTATGGCTGTCCTCGCCGTCCGCGAGGGCTTAGGGTTCGCCGGGCAGATTACAAGCGATTGCGCGGCCCTCAACGGGATAATAGAGAAGCTTCTGACCGGGGTGAGCGGCGGCGTCAGGCTCATGCGGGATCTGACCCGCGGCGGGCTGGCCACCGCGGTGAAAGAGATTGCGGTGGGGGCGGGGTGCGACATTTACATTTCGGAAGCGGCTGTTCCGGTGCTCCCTGCCGTAAAAGGGGCGGCGGAAATGCTGGGTCTTGACCCGCTGTACCTCGCAAACGAAGGTAAATTCGTGGCGCTGGTTGCAGCGGATGCCGCGGAAGAGGCGCTTGCGGTCTTAAAGGATCATCCTCTCGGGAAGGATGCGCGGGTCATCGGTGAGGTAAGCGAGGGGCGGGGAAACGTTTACCTGAAGACCGCCTATACCGGCACAAAATTTCTGGACATGCTTGCCGGGGCGCCGCTGCCGCGTATCTGCTGAGAAATGTTTTACTTTAACGCGATCCTTGTGCCGCTGGTCGGCGCCTTAATCGGATGGGTAACAAACATTCTTGCGGTCAAACTTATTTTTCATCCGTACAAGCCATATAAAATATTCCGGTGGACGTTTCAGGGGGTTCTACCCAAACGCCGGTACGAGCTTGCTTACAACCTCGGCACAATCATCGAAAAAGAAATCCTATCCATAGACGACATACTTGCCCACCTCAAGGAGCGGGAAGTACCGGAAAGGCTGGTTACCCAATTACGGGAAGCGATCCGGCAAGCAGTGCTGGAGAAAGCGCCGGGTTGGGTGCCCCTGGCGGTGAAGCGACCGCTTGCCGAAGCCGTCTGCGACCTGGTCGGCGAGCGTCTGCCGTTTATAATCGACTGGATCGTAGAATCCTTCAGCGATACGATCAAACAGGAGGTAAGACTTTCCCGGCTGATTGAGGAGAAACTCAATACCTTTCCGCTCGAAGACCTTGAAAGGGTTGTATTCGAAGTCGCCGCCAGAGAAATCAAGCATATTGAGATCATGGGTGCGGTTATCGGTTTTGTCATCGGCATTGTGCAGGTAGGTGTTCTCTTTCTGCTGCGGTTGACAGGTACGCCGGCCTTTTAGTATATTGAGATTCACAGGTTATTTTTAACTTTCCGGCACGGGCTTAAGGTTAGTATGCAGGAGTCAGCCCTGAGTATCTGCTTTATAAGTAAGTAATAAGTAAATATCGCACTGAGGCGGAAAACGGGATTTTATTCGGTAGGGAACCGGAAACTGCGCCGGCCTACTTTTAATTAGAATCCCGCATACGGGGTAGACCAGAACTTATTCCCTACCGACAGAGAGGGGATGCCGCGGCTGAAATCATCCCCGGGACCGGGGTAAGTAATACCACTCCCCGAGCCTTTTCCAGGTACTTGGACAAATGCAAGGCGCTGGTAATCATTAATCAGTGCCGGACCATGACCGACCGCAGGTGCCGGGGACGGTGGCGGCCGTTATACGCGTTTAAAGCGGGGAGGAAGGGTTCCTTCTTCCCAAGCAGGGTGGAACCGCGGGATTGTGAGCCCGTCCCTGACCGGGGCGGTCTTTTTATTTTGAGCGCGGTGATAAACTTCGTCTGGCTTTGTCAGACGGTCAGGTTCGGGGGCTCACGTACCCTCACAAAGTACGCTGTGCCCCGCCCCTGCCCGTCTTTCGCGCCATACTCGTTTCTGACCGCGCTTACACAAGTTCAATCCTGCGCAGGATAAATACACCTGCCGGAAGGTTGGCTTTATCGCCAAAAGTTCAAACCTTGAACGTTGAACCTTGAACCTTGAACTTTGAACCTTAAACGTTGAACGTTGAACTTATGAAAGGGTGTTGATAAAAGTGATAATCGTAACTTTTCCGGACGGCGGCAGAAGGGAATACCCGGACGGCGCCACCGCGGCGGATGTCCTTAAAGGACTCGGCCAGCGTCTGCGGAAAGAAGCGCTTGCGGCGAAGGTCAACCAAAACGCGGCGGACCTTTCCGTTCCCCTTCCGCCGCAGGCGGTGGTGGAGTTTGTGACCTTCGAGGACGATGACGGCAGGAGCGTTTACCGGCACAGTTCCGCGCACATTCTGGCGCAGGCGGTAAAAAGGCTGTACCCCGACGCGCGGCTGGCGATCGGCCCTCCTATCGCCGACGGCTTTTATTATGATTTCGATGTCTCCCGTCCTTTTACCCCTGAAGAACTCGCCCGGATTGAGGCCGAAATGGAGCAAATAGTAAAGGCGGATCTGCCCTTTGAGAGGCTGGAGCTTTCCCGGAAAGAGGCGCGGGAGATGTTCGAAGCGGCCGGCGAGATCTATAAAGTAGAAATTATAGACGATTTGCCGGCGGATGCGGTCATCTCGTGCTATCGCCAGGGGGAGTTCACCGATCTGTGCGTGGGGCCGCACGTCCCTTCGACCGGTTACATCCGGGCGGTGAAACCGCTAAGCGTTGCCGGCGCGTATTGGCGCGGGGACGAGCGGAATAAGATGCTCCAGCGGATATATGGTACCTCTTTCCCCAAGAAGGCGCTCCTTGATGAGTACCTTTCACGTATCGAGGAGGCGAAACGGCGCGATCACCGGCGTCTCGGCGCCGAGCTTGACCTTTTCAGCGTACATGAGGAAGGTCCGGGTTTCCCCTTTTTCCATCCCAAGGGGATGATCCTGCGCAACGAACTGGAGGCCTTCTGGCGTGAGGAGCACCGCCGCCGCGGGTATCAGGAAATCCGGACGCCGGTTATCCTCCGGCGGGAGTTATGGGAACGTTCCGGTCATTGGGATCATTACAAAGAAAACATGTACTTCACCACGATCGATGAACAAAACTTTGCGATAAAACCGATGAACTGTCCCGGCGGGATTCTGCTGTACCAGCGGCGGGTCAATTCATACCGTGAGCTTCCGATTCGGCTCGCCGAAATGGGGCTGGTGCACAGGCACGAGCTTTCCGGAGTGCTGCACGGGTTGATGCGCGTGCGGTGTTTCACGCAGGATGACGCTCATATCTTTTGCCGCGAAGACCAGGTGAAAGACGAAATCATTCGCATTATCGATCTGGTGGAGTATTTTTACCGCGAGGTTTTCGGTTTTGATTATCACGTGGAGCTTTCCACCAAACCGGAAAAGGCGATGGGGGACGACGCCATCTGGGAGCTGGCGACCGCCGCTCTTAAAGAGGCGCTTGAAGCCCGCGGACTTCCTTACAAGATTAACGAAGGTGACGGCGCATTCTACGGGCCGAAGATCGACTTTCACCTCCGGGACTGTCTTGGACGCACCTGGCAGTGCGGCACGATCCAGCTTGATTTTCTTATGCCGGAAAAGTTCGACCTGCATTACATCGGAGAGGACGGGCAGCGGCACCGGCCCGTTATGCTTCACCGCGTGGTCTTCGGCAGCATTGAGCGTTTCATCGCCATCCTGACGGAACACTTCGCCGGGGCCTTCCCGGTATGGCTCGCGCCGGTTCAGGCCAGGGTACTGCCCATCGCGGACCGCCACATGAGTTACGCGGCGGAGATCACCCGTTTCCTTGAAGGAGCCGGTATCAGGGTGGAACTTGATGCCCGGAACGAAAAGGTGAACTACAAAATCCGGGAGGCACAGGTGCAGAAGGTGCCGTATATGCTGGTGGTGGGTGATAAGGAAACCTCCGGTCATACGGTGGCGGTGCGCCACCGCGCGGAAGGAGACCTGGGGCCGATGGCGCCGGGCGTCATCCGGGACAGGATCCTGGAGGAGGTCAAGAACCGGCGGTATGCGAGGTGAAAGGTGAGAGGTGCGAGGAATTTATTGACGTTATTTCCCCTCCGTGTTATAATGACGCGATAAGAGAGGGTTCAAAGTAGAAGCCATCCGCTTCTCACCTTACGGCGCACATGCTGCCAGCAAGGTTTTCTTATGGGGAGTAATGATAGCGGGTGGACGGGTGGAAGTCGCCCGCTTTTCTTTTTGGGACAAATTTGGAGGTGTATAAATTATTACTAAGGATTTTCGGATCAACGAGGAGATTCGGGCCCGCGAGGTAAGACTTATTGACGTCGACGGTTCTCAAGTGGGCATTGTTTCCTTGCGGGAGGCGTTACGGATCGCTGAAGAACGGGATCTGGATCTGGTTGAAGTCGCGGCGCAGGCCAAACCGCCGGTGTGCCGGATAATGGACTTCGGCAAGTATAAATATGAGGTAAGCAAACGGGATAAAGAAGCCCGCAAGAAGCAGCACATTGTAAGCATCAAGGAGGTCAAGTTCCGTCCGAATATCGAAGAACACGACTTTCAGGTGAAGGTGCGCAATGCGCTACGTTTCCTGAAGGACGGGGATAAGGTGAAGGTCACCCTAATGTTCCGCGGGCGTGAAATAATCCACCCCCAGATCGGGCAAAAGCTTTTGGAGCGGCTCTCGGTGGAACTGCAAAATATGGCCCTGGTCGAACGGGCGGCAAAACTTGAGGGAAGAAACATGATTATGATTTTGGCCCCCAGGCCGGATTACGAAAGGAGGAATATTCTTGCCGAAGATCAAAACACATCGGGGGGCGGCTAAGCGCTTTAAGAAAACGGGTACAGGTAAATTCGTGGGGTGGCACGGGTTTAAGAGCCACCTTTTAGAGAAGAAGTCGAGTTCGCGCACCAGGCGCCTGCGACAAAAATCTGTTTTGGCCAGCGGCGATACGGCGCGTGTAAAGCGGTTGTTACCTTATTAGGTTTAATGAGACAGGTTTTTTGCTTAATTTAGAACATAGAACAGACCCTAAGTTCTATCCCTTAAGGTTGAACTCGGGACTCTTTATTGGAGGTGGCAACTATGCCGAGGGTAAAGACGGGTGTTGTAAGTCGTAAACGACACAAAAAAATATTAAAACTGGCGCGCGGGTACTGGGGAGCGAAGTCCAAGCTGTACCGCGTGGCAAAACAGCAGGTACTGAAATCATTGATGTACGCCTATCGGGACCGGCGGGCGAAGAAGCGTAATTTCCGGCGTTTGTGGATCGCCCGGATAAATGCCGCCGCCCGGCAGAACGGTCTTTCATACAACCGCCTGATAAACGGGCTGAAGCAAGCGGGGGTGGAGATAAACCGGAAGATGCTGGCGGACATTGCGGTCAACGATGAGCGGGCATTTGGGGAATTGGTGGAGATGGCCAAGGCTAAACTTAGTTCCTGAACCATGGGGTGAATATTATTTAGCAGAAATAAACGGGCTGGAGCATGGTTGTTGCAACCATGCTCATTTGCGTAAAGAGGCGCAGGTAAAGTGGATAATTCCCGCCAAGAAGGGTATAACAAACCGCTGCGGCGTAAGTTCAGGATTTCGCCGCCACAGATGCTGGTTTTGGGTTTTGCGGCGCTGATTTGTATCGGTACCCTTCTTTTAGACAATGCCTGGGCGACGAAAAACGGAATCCCTCCCGGATTTCTGACAGCGCTTTTCACCTCCACCTCCGCCGTATGTGTGACCGGTTTGGTGGTGGTGGACACCGGGACCTACTGGTCCACTTTCGGCCAGGCGGTTATACTTTTGCTGATTCAGCTTGGCGGTCTGGGGATTATGACCAGCGCCACCATTTTTTCGATCCTGCTCGGACGCCAGATCGGGCTGAAGGAGCGCCTACTGATCCGCGAGGGGTTAAGCCAGATAAACGTCGCCGGTGTCGTCCGTCTGGTGCGGTACGTAGTTCTTTTTACGGTTGCCATAGAGGTCTTTTTCGCCGCAGTCCTTGCGCTGCGGTTGTCGCAGGATTTTCACGGGCCTGAATACTTATGGTTCGGACTCTTCCATGCGGTATCGGCGTTTAACAACGCCGGGTTCGATCTCTTCGGTGATTTCCGCAGCATCACCGGTTATGTCGCCGATCCGTTTGTGACCCTGGGTATCGCCTTTCCGATTATCATCGGCGGCCTGGGGTTTTCCGTAATTAATGAGATCATCAGCCGCCGCAAGTGGCGGCGTTATTCGCTCCATGCGAAGCTGACGCTGGTGACTACGGCCTTGTTGCTTATTGCCGGAACATTGATTTTCCTGGCGTTGGAGCATACAAACACCCTGCGGGGATTATCCTGGCCGGTCCAGTTGCTGGCCTCGTTCTTCCAGTCGGTTACCCCGCGAACTGCAGGTTACAACAGCGTAAACATCGGCGCGCTGTACCCGGCAACCCTGTTTTTTATCTGTTTTATTATGTTTATCGGCGCCTCTCCCGGTTCTACCGGCGGCGGTATCAAAACCACCACCTTTGCCGTGCTGGGGTTATCGGTGGCCTCCTTGTCCGGCGGGCGGGGAGAAATCGAGGTGTTCGGGCGCCGGATACCGTTTGCACAGGTGTTGAAGGCGTTGGCGATATTTCTGCTTGGCCTGCTGTGGATCGGCCTGGCTGTTTTTGTTCTTCTGATGGTAGAGCATAAGGCTTTATTAAAACTTCTTTTCGAGGCGGTTTCGGCTTTCGGCACCGTTGGGCTGTCTACGGGTATCACCCCGGAGCTTACCCCGGCGGGACGTATAGTAATCATATTAACCATGTTTATCGGCAGGTTGGGCCCGCTTACGGTTGCTTTCGCTCTGGCCCAGCGCCGTCATGCTCTTTATAGGCGCCCGGAGGAGCACATTATCGTCGGTTAAAAGGAGAGTACGTGATGAAGCAGTATGCGGTGATCGGCTTGGGACGTTTTGGGACAAGTGTGGCGGAAACCCTTTCGCGTATGGGTCACGATGTATTGGCGATAGACATTGACGCGGAAAAGGTAAACGCGATAGTGGATATCGTAACCCATGCGGTCCAGGTTGACGCTCTCGACGAGCATTCCTTGAGATCACTCGGAATCCGAAATTTCAACGTGGTCATCGTGGCCATCGGCGAGGATATCCAGTCCAACATTCTCGTAACGGTGATGCTCAAGGAAATGGGTGTGAAGACGGTGGTGTCGAAGGCGCGCACCGAACTTCACGGGCGGGTGCTGGCCAAGGTGGGGGCAGACAAGGTGGTCTTTCCGGAAAGGGACATGGGCGTCAGGGTCGCCCGCGCTCTGGTAACGGCCAATATCGTTGACCAAATCGAACTGTCGCCCGACTACAGCATTATGGAACTGATCGCACCGGAGCGTTTCATAGGCAAGTCCATCGGGGAGTCGGATATACGGCTGGCGCACGGCGTTACGATTCTTGCCATCCGCCGCGGCAATGATATTATTATTTCACCCGGTGCGCACCACGTTATCGGTGAAGGAGACATCCTGGTTGTTGTCGGCCGGAACGAGCGGCTGCAGCGGCTGGAGCAGTGAGGTATTACGAGTCCGTTCCGGGCAGGTCAAGAAATTTGCGCTTTAAAAGCGGGTCCATTTTCGGTGAGTAAAATGATGCACAGCACCGTTTTAGGTAAAAACAGCGGGCGTCTGAAAGAACTGTTGCGGCTTGCCCGGCGGCGCCACCGCGAAGAGGAGGACAAATTCATCGTAGAGGGCCCGCGGCTAATAGCGGAAGCGTTGTCTGCCGCCTGGCCGCTTGAGGCGATATACCTTGTTCCCGAATTCCGGGAAAGCGGTAAGGGGAAGGAAATCCTTGCCGCCGCGCGTGAAAAAGGTCTGACCGTTTACGAAATCGCTCCCGGGGCTCTGACACGGGTGACCGCCGTTGAAGAGCCTCAGGGTGTTTTTGCCGTTGCCCGGGTGGGGAAAACAGATTTCAGAGATTTAATCCGGGTTTCTTACCCGCTGGTTGTTGTCATCGACGGCATCCGGGACCCCGGCAACCTGGGCACGATCATCCGCACCGCTCAAGCGGCGGGTGCTTCCGGCGCCCTCCTTCTCACCGGTTCGGCGGACCTTTATAATTCTAAGACCATCCGCGCCACAGCGGGAGCGCTTTTCCGCCTTCCCGTCCGCCAGGATGTCGGCCGTGAGGAAGCGCTTGATTTTATCGGGGACACGGATTTAAAGCTCGTTGTTTCAGATCCTCGGGGAGGGGTGCCTCTTTATAAGGCGGACCTTACCGGTCCCGTGGCTCTCGTCGTCGGCGGAGAGGGGGAGGGAGTGAGTCCTCCGGTACGCGAAGCCGCTTCACTCCGGGTTTCAATTCCCATGCCCGGCGGCTCGGAATCACTCAACGCCGCGGTAGCGGCGGCCCTTCTGCTTTACGAGGCCGTACGGCAGCGTCACGGTTTCGCTTAGAGAGAGATTTCTCCCTCCGTGCAGCCGCTTTTTCCCGGCCGGATCCCTGCGTATAATAACGCTTCCAAATCAACCTTCCGATAATGGTTTCCATAAAATTCTTGTGTATCCAGGCTTGAGGCAGTCACGGCGTCGCTAGAGGCTTAACAAGCTCTAATAAGAGAAGTGCTCCTTGTCTTTAAAAGGGTGGTATGTTATAATTCGTTCAAAGGTGCCCGGAAAGTTTTACGGAAAATGGATTTCGAATACGGTTTAGATGGAAGCTTTAAAGGAAGCCCGGAGGCCGCTGAAAACCGCCCGGGTTATGACAAGAAAAACGGGCGGGTTTTGCAGCGTGGTCACTAAAGAATCCGCGAAAGGTTGTGAGCCGATGATCTGGACAGCTGAGTTTTTTTGGAGGCTCTTTGAGACGACGGGTTCAATCAGGGCTTATATACTCTACCGGAGGTTGGCGGTGCATTAAACCACGGTCAGGGTATCCGGCGGTTTGGTTCATTAAGATGCAGAAGCATTGAGTAAATAACGTTGTGAGTGAATTTCGGGAAGAAAACGCGCGCTGCCTCTGATGGATGAAAGGGGCGGCGAAAAGCGGTATTGAAGATTAATAGGAGCCGCAGCTCTTGAGCTCAATTTTAGAGGCAGGGGCTTTTTTATTTTACAAATCGGTCTCCAGAGTCTAAAATTATTTATGGCGGGTCTGGCGGAAAGTGGAACTTTCGCGCGGCTTGCGGCGGAAAAAGCTTAAAACGTTATAAGGACCACAGATTCGGAGAACGACGGCTCCGGACAAGACGGAGGTCTGGTGCCGAAAGTCGTGGTTCGTACGGAGGTTACAGGGTGCTTACAGGTTTGGAGAAACTTTGGGAAGAAGCGCAAGCGGCTGTCGGGTCCGCTGAAAACCCGGAAGAGCTTGAATCGGTGAGAGTTCGTTTCCTTGGCCGTAAAGGAGAGCTGACTCAGATCCTGAGAAAAATGGCGTCACTCTCACCGGAAGAACGGCCGGCGGTCGGACAACGGGCCAATGAAATCAAGGATAAGATTGAAATGGTGATTTCCGAGAGAACTGCGGTCTTAGGGGCGGAAATCATAGCGGCGAACCTCAGGGCGGAAAAGATCGACGTCACCCTTCCCGGGCGTCCGGTAATGCTGGGACGGAGGCACCCGCTCAGCACGGTGCGGGAAGAGATCGAAACGATATTTCTCGGACTGGGGTTCAGCATCGCCCAGGGACCGGAGGTTGAACTGGACTTTTACAACTTTGAGGCGCTTAATTTGCCCAAGGATCATCCCGCCCGCGACATGCAGGACACCTTTTTTATTACGGATGACCTGATGCTTCGCACACATACCTCACCGGTGCAGGTGCGTACGCTTGAACGCCTTGCGCCTCGGCTGCCGGTGAAAATCATCGCGCCGGGGAAGGTATACCGGAGGGACGACGACGCGACGCACTCCCCGATGTTCAGCCAGGTGGAGGGGTTGGCGGTCGATACGGACATCCGCTTCAGCGACCTTAAGGGAATTCTCTTGATGTTTGCCCGTGAGATGTTCGGGCCTAAGACACGCATGCGTTTGAGGCCGAGCTATTTCCCTTTCACCGAGCCGAGCGCCGAGGTCGACATCTCCTGCGTGATGTGCGGGGGGGGAGGCTGCCGGACATGCAAGGACACGGGCTGGCTGGAGATACTGGGCGCGGGGATGGTGCACCCGCGGGTTCTTGCGGTTTCGGGATACAATCCGGAAAAATGCAGAGGGTTCGCTTTCGGTATGGGCATAGAGCGGATAGCGATGCTGAAGAACGGCATCGGTGACCTGCGGCTTTTTTATGAAAACGACCTGCGTTTTCTGGGGCAGTTTTAGGCTTGCGGGATGGAGTTTTTTGGCCGGAATATGGAATGTAGAATGTAGAAGGCAGAATACAGCAGTAGACAGTAGACAGTAGAAAAAAGCAGAGAGTTCCACATGTCGTATTCAGCGGCAATATGAAGGATGATACTATAGACCCGTAAGCGTGTTGCTTGGCTGTAGAAATGTAACATAAACGGAACGCGGCAAGAAGTGATGCAGTGCGAGGAACCCAGCACTCAATTTAACTTGAAAAGCAGCAATTTCATAAAAACGTCAGATGTTGTGAAAATCGCTTGTTTTTTTGCTAGGGTAAGTTTGAGTGCTGGGGGAGACGAACCGGAGCGTACTGGATTCAGATGTCGGAAGCCGGAAATCAGAGGTCAGATGCATCGGGAGAATTTGCATCAGCGGAATTCTTTCAGGATATCTGACTTCTTACCTCCTGCATCTGACATCCGAAATACGCAGCAATGCGTTGTTTATTGCGACGCCCATCGAAAGAACGCTTATTTTCAAGGGGGCATGGTTAGTGCGGGTACCACTTAATTGGTTGAAGGAGTTTGTTGAAATCACGGTTTCGCCGGGCGACCTGGCCGAACGGCTGACTGCGGCCGGGGTGGCTGTTGATGTGGTCGTTCCAGTCGGCGGGGAGATTAATGGCGTGGTCGTTGGACGGGTTGAGGAGATACGACCCCACCCGAACGCTGACCGGCTGACCATATGCCGTACCGGTACCAGTGATGCTGTATACGAAGTGGTGACCGGCGCCCCAAACCTGTTCCCCGGAGCGGTGGTGCCTCTGGCGCTGGAAGGCGCCCGGCTGGCGGGCGGTAAGGTTTTGAAAAAGGCGCGTTTCCGCGGTGTGAGTTCGTGCGGTATGCTTTGTTCCGAGGCAGAACTGGGTCTGGAGGAAAAGTCCTCCGGAATTATGATTCTTCCGGCGGAGACACCGCTAGGCGAAGATATTCGTAAAATCCTCGGGCTACCCGACCATGTTTTAGAGCTGGACCTTACCCCTAACCGGGGTGACTGCCTGTCAATCCTGGGTGTCGCGCGTGAGGTGGCGGCGCTTTACGGTTTGGAATTAAAGCTTCCCCCTGTTTTAAACGGAACCGCCGGGGAAGCCGGTGACTATATCAAGGTCGAGATTAACGCCCACGAGCTCTGCGGGCGTTATGCGGCGCGGGTTTTCAAGGATGTTAGAATCGGCCCGTCGCCGGTCTGGATGCAGACCAGATTGAGGCTGGCCGGGATGCGACCCATCAATAATATCGTTGACGTTACCAACTATGTGATGCTTGAATTGGGTCAACCGCTCCATGCGTTTGATTGTAATACTCTTCGCGGCGGGAAAATCGTCGTGCGGCGGGCCGGTGACGGGGAAAAACTTGTTTCCCTGGACGGCGTGCCGCGGGAATTCGGCACGGACGATCTACTGATCGCCGACGCCGAGGGGGCGGTGGCTATCGCCGGGGTAATGGGAGGGCTGGACACGGAAGTGACTTCCTCCACCGGAACGATACTTCTCGAATCGGCGAATTTCAACCCGCGGAGTATCAGGCGTACCGCGCGGGAGCTCTCCCTGCGCTCGGAGGCCTCGCTCCGTTTTGAAAAGGGTGTGGATATCCAGGGAGCGGTGCAAGCCGCCGACAGGACGGCATACTTTGTGGAGAAGATCGGCGCCGGCAGGGTGGTGCCCGGGGTGGTCGACTGTTACCCTGTACCTCCCGAACCGAAGACGGTGATCGTCAGACCGGCGCTCATTGACCGTATTCTGGGCGTCGAGGTGCCGCGCGACCAAGCCGTGAAATGGCTCGAACGCCTCGGCTTCAGGGTATCTGAAGAAGATAAAAGGTGGGTTGTCCGAGTGCCCACTTACCGGCCCGACGTCGGTATAGAGGAGGATATCGTGGAAGAGGTTGCGCGTTTTTACGGTTACGACCGGATTCCCGCAACCCTGATTTCGGGTGAGACTACCGCCGGGCGCCGTTCCCCCGAGGATGATTTTCAAGGGCGGACATGCCGGCTTTTGTCCGGGTTGGGTCTTACCGAGATCATCACATACAGCTTCATCGACCCCGCTTTTTTCGACCGGCTGCGGGTGCCGCTCGAAGACCCGCTTCGAAGGGTGCTCCCGTTAAAGAACCCCATCAGCGAGGAGCAATCGGTGCTTCGGACCACTTTATTGCCGGGTATTCTGGGCACAGTAGGCCGCAACGTATCGCGGCGTGTGGTGGACGCGGCGGTTTTTGAGGTCGGAAAGGTATTCATACTTCGTGGTTCCGGCGAGTTACCGGAGGAGCCGGTCAAGCTCGGGCTTGCGGTGACGGGGAAGGGGCCGCGGGGTTGGGGCGGTGCGCCGGAAGAGATGGACTTCTTTTTCCTAAAGGGAATAATCGAGGCGGCGATGAAGCGGCTGGGCATAACGGACGTTGTTTTCAAAGCGGTGGAGAGCAATCCTTTCCTTCACCCCGGACGTACGGCCACGGTTCTCAGCGGGGGAAAGGAACTGGGTTTTATAGGGCAGATCCACCCGGAGGTTCAAGAGGCGCTTGAACTCCCCAATAGGGTGGTTGTAGGGGAGTTCGACTTCGGCGCGCTTTTCGCCGTTCAACGGGCGGCGACTTTCAGTGACCTGCCGCGTTTCCCCGGCGTACCCCGGGATGTCGCCTTTATTCTCCCGGAAGAGGTCCCGGCGGCGACGGTGATGGATACCGTAAAGACGGCCGCGGGAACGCTTTTACGCGAGATCGGACTCTTTGACGTTTACAGGGGGGGGAATCTGCCCCCGGGAACCAGAAGTCTTGCTTTTTCGCTCCTGTTCCAGTCCGAGGACCGCACACTCACCGATGATGAAGTAACCGGAAGAATCGATGCGGTCGTCAGCCGACTGAAGGAGCAATTCGGCGGGGTTCTGCGGGGCTGAAGGCGATGGACCCGCACGTGTTTTTAGACTTAGGGGTTATGCGCACCTTCTGAGGATAATCGGTAATGGACGTTGACGAATGTTGTGTCCCGGGGATAAAATCCTGTAATAACCGACACTTTCCCGTATGATCTGTGAGCCGCGGGACACTTTCTACCCTGATACGTTTAAAGGAAACAACCTTAGGAAGGAATTTTACGTAAATGCGGCGAAAACCTGCTAAAAAGCGGCGGGGGGGAGATGTCGTGTCAATAAGGGAAAATCGGGTTGAAGTCGAGATTGCCGGGGAACCTTATGTTTTAAAAGGCGAAGCGACCCCGGAACACATCGAACGCGTAGCGACGCTTCTGAACCAGAAAATCAAGGAAGTAAGGATTCGCAACCCGCGTCTTCCGTTGCTGAAGTCGGCCGTCGTGGCGGCGTTGAATATCGTGGACGAATACCTTGTAATGAAGGATGACCACGAGAACCTGATCCGGTTGATAGAGGCCGAACGGGTGAAATAATGGATGCTTTAAGGAGGAGAACTTTTTGAAGATAAGGGACATCTATTCCCTGGCTGTAAATCTTGGAATGAGCAGGGACCCCCGCGGAAAAGAAGCGGTGGAGGCCGTGCTTGCACGTGAACGTGAAAAATATGAGGGCCTGAAGGACGACGAGAAATCCGAGTATGACCAGGAAAGACTGGCCAACCCGTACGCCGATACCCGCATCCTTTACGGTGACCCGGAACGCGATGTCAAACGCGTCCTTACGGGTGTGGATATGGAAGCGGCGGAGATGCTGCTGGCCGACAGGCTCTGCGAAAAGGGCGTGAAGATAGACCTTGTTATCGCTCATCACCCGGAGGGGTCGGCGATGGCGGCGCTGTACGATGTGATGCACCTTCAGGAGGAGGTGCTGGCGCGCTTCGGGGTGCCTATAAACGTGGCCGAGGGCATAATGGCCTCCAGAATCAGCGAGGTCAAGCGCGGTATTATGCCGCTGAACCACTTCCGCGCGGTAGACACCGCCAGGCTGCTGGATATCCCGCTGATGTGCGCGCATACCGCGGCGGACAACCTTGTAACCGACTATTTACAAAAGCTTTTCGACGAACGCAAACCGAAGCGGCTTTCCGACGTGGTTAAGCTTCTCAAAGAGCTGCCTGAATACAAGACCGCCGCCATACAAGGCGCCGGCCCGACAATCGTGGTCGGGGATAAAGACCGTCGTGCCGGGAAGATATTTGTGGACATGACCGGCGGCACCAGTGGATCGCAGGATGCGTACGCAAAACTGGCGATCGCCGGTGTCGGCACTATGGTGGGGATGCACATCAAGGAGGACCACCGTAAAGAAGCCGAAAAGAACAACATCAATGTGGTTATTGCCGGTCATATGGCAAGCGATTCACTCGGGATGAACCTGTTCCTTGACGAACTCGCGGGGCACGGTGTTGAGATTATCCCTTCCTCGGGCCTTATCCGGGTGGCAAGGGCCTGATGCGCGTACCCGAACTTCTGGCTCCCGCCGGAAGCCGGGAGGCGCTGGTTGCGGCGGTACAGAACGGCGCCGACGCGGTTTACCTCGGCGGAAGGAGCTTTAACGCCAGACGGCAGGCCCCCAACTTTCACCCCGCGGAACTCGAGCGGGCGATCGCGTACGCTCACATTCGAGGCGTGAAGGTTTACGTAACGATAAATACTATAGTTGCGGACACGGAGATGGAGGAGGCAGCGCGCTTCCTCCGTTTTATCTATGAGGCGGGGGCGGACGCCGCCATTATACAGGATCTTGGTATTTTGAGGTTGGCGCAGGCGGTGGTGCCCGAACTGGTGCTGCATGCAAGCACGCAGATGACCGTTCATAATGCCGGCGGAGCCGCCCTGGTCAAGAAAGCCGGGGTTAAAAGGTTAATCCTCGCCCGCGAGCTTTCCCTGAAGGAAATCGAACTCATAAAGAAAGAAACTGGTATCGAGACGGAGGTCTTTGTACACGGGGCCTTGTGCGTCTGCTATTCAGGCCAGTGTCTGATGTCCAGCTTCATCGGCGGCAGAAGCGGCAACCGCGGTTTATGCGCGCAGCCGTGCCGCCTTCCCTACGTACTGACGGACGAGGGGGGCAAGACACTCGTTGAACCGGGGGCTACCGGGGAGTATATTCTTTCTACGCGGGACCTTAATTTCAGCCGGCATCTACCCGATCTGGCGGCGGCGGGGGTGGATGCTGTTAAGATCGAAGGACGCATGCGGCGGCCGGAATATGTTGCGACGGTGGTCAGGATTTACCGCAGGCTTTTAAACCGGTTGGCGGAAGGAAACTTCTTTATTCAGCCGGAAGAGGAGATCGCACTGGCGCAGATATTCAACCGCGGTTTTTCGTCCGGGTACCTTTTCGGACGGCCGGGCCGGGATTTGATGAATTACCGGCGGCCGAATAACCGGGGCGTTCCGCTCGGCCGCGTTGTTTCTTATAATCAAAACAGGCGTCTGGCGATGATAAAACTGGCCCTTCCCCTGCGTTTGGGCGACGAGATAGAATTCTGGGTAACTGACGGGGGCAGGGTGACGGCACAGGTGCGGCAGTTGTTGTTGAACGGACGGGAGGTGACTCTGGCTGACGCGCCGTTATCGGTTGAGGTTGCGGCTACAGGACGGATCCGCCCGGGCGACAGGGTTTTCAGGACCGTCGACGCTGGGCTTGTCCGGGAGGCGCAGGAGAGCTATACGACCGCCAGAGAACACAGAAAGATTCCGCTTCGCTTTACCGTTACCCTTTCCGATGGAAAACCGGTACGAATTCATGTCGAAGACCCGGAAGGAAACTGCGGGGAAGGTTTTACTAAAACGCCCGCTCTGCCGGCGGGAAACCGGCCGCTTACCCGAAAAGCCGTCCGCGAGCAGTTGGAGCGTCTGGGTAATACCCCGTTTTACCTCGATGAACTCGCTGGGATCGTTTCGGAAGAGCTTTTTATCCCGCTGGGTGAGTTGAATGCGGCGCGGCGCGCCGCGCTTGCGGCGCTTGAAGCACGGCGGAGCAGGACACCTGCGGGATTAGCGGAAGGGGTTTTTTTGAAACGGTTGAGCAAGGCATACAGGATTGCACCTGCGAAGAACGAAAAAAAGCCGTACCTTGCGGTCAGTTGCGGGCATTCGGCTGCGGTCGAAGCGGCGCTGAAGGCGGGGGCCGACCGGATTTATTTCGGGGGCGACAGTTTTTTAGGCCGTACTGCACCGGTCCAAAAAGGTGTAGCCGAGGCGGCAGGTCTGGTTGCTGCATACAAGAGAGAGTTGTTTCTGCTGACACCCAGGATATCCAAAGATACGGAGATTAAAGGGATCGTGCAACTAGTAAAAACGGACGAAGCCGGTATTTCCGGGGTTGTAGCCGGAAACCTCGGTTTAATCGCGGCCTTAAAAAACAACTCTATACTCCCCGTCTGGACCGATTACTACCTTAATGTTTTCAACCTTCAGGCGGTGGCGTTTTTAAAGGAACAGGGTGCGGCCGGGGTCACACTTTCGCCGGAACTAAACCTGAGCCATGTTGAGGGAACGGCGTCCGGCAGTCCCCTGCCGGTTGAAGTTCTGGTTCACGGTCTGCTGCCGCTCATGGTATCCGAGTACTGCGTCGTGGGGGGCGTGCTCGGCAAGGACGCGCCGGGAAAAGGCTGCGCCCGGGCTTGCCGGGGGAAAGGGTTTACTCTGAGGGACCGCTTGGGAACGTTGTTCCCCGTTGTCACCGACGACGCTTGCAGGATGCAGATCCTGAACAGCCGCGAGCTGGTGATGCTCGCGCATCTTCCCGCGCTGGCTCGGATGGGTATAGCCGGTTTACGGGTAGAGACCCGCACCCGGGACGCGGCGTATGTCTTCCGAGTAACGCAGGCGTACCGGAAGGCGCTGGATGCCGTTTCGGCCGGTGCCGACATTGATCTGGAAAAGATGGAGCAGGCACTGACGGCGGGGGTAAGCTTCACCAGGGGGCATTATTTCCGGGAGGCCGAAGTACAGGGGAGCCCCGCGCCGGAATAAATTTGGCGTTAAGAGTTTGCTTGAAACGAAAGAACGCTTATTTCCCAGAGAATCCCGCATGCTGCATTCAGCGGCACCACGAACGAATGAAAATGAGCACCCTTGAGCTGGTCACTTAGACGCAGTAACGTAACAAAGGCGGAACGCGGTAAGGAGCGAGCAGCACAAGGAAGGCGCAGCCGGACATGCCTGAGCGTATTGGGAAGTGTGAAGTGGGAAGTGCGAGCTATGAACTTCACGTAGCGAGTTGTTTCATTAAGAAATCTCACTTCTAACTTCCCACATACCACCTCCCAAATGCCGGCGAGCCTGACGCAGCAGTGTGAAGCTTATCGTTGCGCCCTCCGTATGAATGCTTATTTCTGAAGGAGCGTTATTGATTTGGACGATCGGGTTCTACGGCGGCTTGAGTTCGATTTGGTGCGTCAGCGCCTTGCCCGGCATACGGCAAGCGCCATCGGGAGGCAGTTGGCGGAAAGCCTTGCCCCTGCAGCCGAACCGGAGACCATAAAGCGCTTGCTGGTTCAGACGGCTGAAGCGCGCAACCTTTTGCGTCTCGAGCCGGGTTTTGACTTCGGCGGCTGGCACGACATCCGGGAAGAACTTAAGCGGTTATCGCACGGAGCGGTACTGGAGGCGGGCGATCTCTGCCGCGTTGCGGACAACCTGGGCGCAGCCCGGCGGGTGAAGAGCTTTTTGAGCGGGCGTGCGACGTCCTATCCTACGCTCAAGCAGATCGCCGGGGACCTGAAGCCTTTTCCGGAGTTGGAAGAAGAACTGAAAACGTCTGTGCGCCCGCCGGGCGAGGTGGCCGATGAGGCGTCCGTACTGCTTGCCGACACCCGCAGGCGGATTGAGCGCGCCAAGGTTAATATAAAGGAGGCGCTGGATGCTTTCGTGCGGTCGCCGGCATGGCAGAAGTACCTTCAGGACCCCATCGTGACCATAAGGGAAGGACGTTACGTTCTGCCCGTGAAGGTGGAACACCGCGACAAGGTCAAAGGACTTGTCCATGACCAATCCGCAAGCGGCGCCACCCTCTTTATCGAACCCATGTCCGTGGTGGAGAAAGGAAACGAGATTCGCCGGCTTGAGGCGGTTGAAAAACGGGAAACAGAACGTATCCTCGCAAAACTATCCGCGTCGGTAGGGATAGCCGCCGAGGAAATCCTGGATTCCACAGAAATCCTCGGCCGGTTGGACCTAATTCTCGCCAAGGGCCGGTACAGCACGGTTTTAAACGCCGTACCGCCGGTGCTTTCTCCGGATCCGGTAATAGAACTGAAAAAAGCGCGCCACCCGCTGCTTAAGGGCAAGGCGGTTCCGGTGGACATACGCCTGGGGAAGGATTTTGACACTCTCGTGGTTACCGGCCCGAATACCGGAGGGAAAACCGTGACCCTAAAGACCGTCGGCCTCTGCGTTTTAATGGCTCAAGCAGGATTGGAGGTGCCGGCGGCGGAAGACAGCGTGATCGGAGTGTTTGAGGCGGTTTTTGCGGACATAGGCGACGAGCAGAGTATTTCCGAAAACCTGAGCACCTTTTCCTCCCACCTGCGAAACATAACCGAAATACTTGAGAAGGCTGGGCAGAAAGCGCTTGTCCTGTTGGACGAACTCGGTGCCGGCACCGATCCCAGGGAAGGAGCGGCGCTTGGCTGCGCCATCCTTGAGGAACTCGGGCGGCGCGGGGCCAAGACCATCGCCAGCACGCACAGCGGTGAACTGAAGGAGTTCGCCGCAGGCCGTTCCCGCGTGGAAAACGCATCTGTGGAGTTCAACCCCCAAACATTAACCCCCACTTACCGCTTGGTTATCGGCCAGCCGGGGCGTTCCAACGCCTTCGAGATCGCCCGCGGTCTGGGTCTGCCCGAAGAGTTTGTGGCGCGGGCCAAGGAGTTTCTAAACCCCGAGGAACGGCGTCTGCGAGAAATGATTCAAGAACTGGAACAGGCGCGCCACGGGGCCGAAGCGGCGGCGGCGGAAGCAGTTCGGTTAAAGCATGAGACCGCCGTGATAAAAACGGAGTACGAATCGAAACTGGAGGATCTCTTAACCAGGAAGGAAAAACTTTTAGACGAAGCCCGTGAGGAAGCGGGGGCTGTATCACGCCGGGCGCGGCGGGAGGCAGAAACGATAATCCGGGATTTCAGGGAAAAGATAAAGCGCGAAAACAGACGGGAGCAGGAGATGGCAATCCAGGAGGCAAGATCGCAGCTTGACCTTCTGAACGGCCGGTTTCCACAGCCCGCTCCCTCGATACGGCAGAGCGGTTTCCCCGGGGAGGTTGAACCCGGGGAGGCGGTTTATTTGCCCCGCTTCGGACAGGAAGGAACGGTGGTCTCGTTGGCGAAGGAAGGGACGGTGACTGTCCAGGTGGGCTCTTTCAAGGTGGAGGTGCCGCTGGAGACAATAAAAATCGCGGTAAAACGAGATGTTTCCGCGGGGGTGAGTTATACGGGTGGCGGAGCCGTTTCTCCTACGCTCGATCTTCGGGGGCAGAGGGTGGACGAAGCATTGGTTAACCTTGAGGGATACCTCGACGACGCTTTACTTGCGGGGCTGGGCCGGGTCGACATCATTCACGGTTTCGGCACCGGGGCGCTGCGTGCGGCGGTGAAGGAATACCTTCAGGGACACCCCCGGGTCGAATCTTTCCGTCCCGGCGGGCACGGCGAAGGCGGGGGAGGCGTTACGGTGGTTGAATTTAAGTGAGTTTCAGGAAAAATAACATGCACATTTTTTAGGTTGCCGCTGATTCTCTATTCTGGATTCTGGCTACTTCCAGCACTCAGGTTTTGAATTCATCGTTAGTATGCAGAGGTTCGGGGCGGCTAATAGATGCCATTACTATCAATCTGGGTAATTGTTCACTGAGTGCGGATGAATTCGGACCTGAAACTCGTGCCTGAATAGTTACTACCGTGCTTGCCTGAAAAAGGGTATAATAAAGGCGTGGTGGGTTAAATGCAGACGCAGGAAGAGTGTTACGGTTGTTTGGACAGGTTGATAACGACCACCGTAAGGCTTGCTTCCGCTGATTCCGGCGACCGGGAAAAATCCTTGGCCGCCGCGCGGGCGGTGCTTCGCGAAGGATTTTCCCGAAATAATATACCGACACAGATTGCGGCGGCTGCCCAGAGGGTTATCAGGGAGATTTGCGGCGACAGCGATCCGTTCAAAGAGGTAAAGAAACGCGAACAGACGCTCGCCTCTGAAGCGGTGATTGAGGCAAAAAGACGCCTGGGTGACGATTGGGAAGGTCTCTTCCGTCTGGCGGCGCTGGGTAACACGGTTGATTTCTTTCGTGACCTGGAATCGGTGGCGGAGCAGATGAAAAACCCGGTGGACTTTACCGTTAATCAGATTCCGGCTTTTCTTGAACGGTTGAAAAAGGCCAAACTTCTACTGTTTTTAGCTGATAACGCCGCGGAGTGTTATTTCGACCTGCCTCTTTTCCGCAAGCTTTTCACAGAGGTTGACGAGGCGGTATACGTGGTGAAGGAGCGGCCTGTCCAGAACGACCTCACGATTTTGGACCTTACGGAATCCGGGCTCAAGGACCAGTTTAAACGCGTGGAAACAACCGGAACGGATTCTCCCGGAATTGATCTTGAGTCTGCATCGTCGTTGTTCAGGGAGCTTTACGACCGGGCTGACTTAATCGTCGCCAAAGGCATGGGTTACTATGAGACCTTTTCCGAAACGGGTGACAACAGGGTGTTTTATCTGCTAAAGGCCAAGTGTGATCCCGTAGCTTTGTCCATCGGCGTTCCGAAGGAAAGCTTTGTTTCGGCCTTTAACTCTAATCATGGGGGAGCGGCCCATGCAGACGTGGCGGCACAACGAAAGATGAAAATATGACCCGTAAGCTTGGAATTTATAAGAAGTAACTGAACAAAGGCGGAGCGCGGGGAGAAGCAAGTAGAACGCGAAAGCCTGGTAGGGACGTGCCGGAGCCCAGCACTGAGCCTCCAAGTAAGCTCATCTGTACTTTTAAAGGTGGAGCTGAGTGCTGGGTGAGGACTCGGCCCTGACAGGCTGACGAAGCTATACGCAGCTTATCACCGCGCCTGCTGAAAGAAGTACTATTTCCAGAGGAGAGAAGCTGCATGCTTGAACTCAAAAACCTCAGCGTGGCGATCGGTAATCGAACGGTGCTCGAAGACATCAACCTGCAGATTAATTCGGGAGAGACACATGTTCTCTTCGGGCCGAACGGTTCCGGAAAGTCCACCCTTCTGGGGACGATAATGGGCTTCCCCCGGTTTCGGATCGTAGCCGGTCGGATTATCTTAAACGATGAGGACATCACCGGGCTGCCCGTCAACGAGAGAGCTGTACGGGGGATCGGGATCGCGTTTCAGCGACCGCCGACGATTCGCGGGGTATTGTTGCGCGACATCGTTGAGATAGCGTCGCGGGACGGGCAGGAAACCGATGCCCTTGCCAGGGGGCTGGATTTGACGGATTTCCTGGATCGTGAGGTTAATCATGGTTTTTCCGGCGGCGAACTGAAGCGTTCCGAGCTCATCCAGCTGCTTGCCCAGAAGCCGGACCTTGTGCTGCTGGACGAGCCGGAGTCGGGGGTGGATCTCGAAAACATGGCGCTTATCGGAAAGGCCATCAACCACCTTCTGGAAAAGGGGGTTGAACGGTGGAACGGGCGGCCGATCAGGGAAATCCGGCGGGACCGTAGAAAATCCGGCCTTATTATCACGCATACCGGCTATATCCTCAATTATCTTGAAGCCGACGTCGGGCATGTTCTGTACAAGGGAAGGCTGTCTTGCAGCGGAAATCCCCGGGAGCTCTTCGGCTGTATCAAGCGCGTGGGGTACGGCGAGTGCATACGCTGCACATTATGAGGAACTCAGAAGACGCCGGGGGAAATGGTTCCGCCATACGTTGCTCCAATGAGGGTCGGCGGACTCCCCGATAAGGCGGTTTTGATAAACGGGAGGGTTAATAGATAGGATGCCCAAAGACATAAAGGATGATTTTATTCTCGAAGCCGAACCGCACGCTTACGTGGAGGACCTTAAGGCGCTCCCGGACGTGGAGAAAGAGCGCCTGCTGCACACCGGCGTAGACGTAAAGGGAACGAACAGGATAGGCACGTTCATGCAGCTGGACCATTCCGTCGTTCACTGCCGGAGTTCCCAGGATGGCGTCGAGCTGCTGAACATCAAAGAAGCCTTAGAAAAATACAACTGGGCGAGGGAGTATCTGGGCCGGTTGTTGCCCGAGGATGGACCAGGCGGCGCAGAGCCGTCGAACGGCTATTTCATTCGCGTCCTGCCCGGCGTCAAGGCGAAGTTCCCAATTCAGGCAAGCCTATATATCGGGCACGAAGGGCTTGCCCAGGAGGTACGCAACCTGGTGATTATCGAGGAGGGAGCGTCTCTCGATGTCATCACCGGTTGCGCGACCGGTGCGCATGTCCAGAGGGGACTGCATATCGGGATTACCGAGGCTTACGTAAAAAAGGACGCGCAACTTAGTTTCACAATGATTCACAACTGGGGCGAAGAAGTGGTGGTAAGGCCGCGCGGCGCTACCCAGGTGGACAGCGGGGGCGTATTTCTGTCGAATTTTATCTGCCTCAGCGGGGTTAAAAGCCTGGTGATGAATCCCTTTACCCGCCTCATCGGGGAAGCGGCGATGGCCCGCTACAACACCATCCTCATAGCGCCGCCGGGGACAACGATGGACGTCGGTTCGCGGGTTTATTTGAGTGCCCCGGGAACGAAAGCGGAGCTTATCGCCAGGACGATTACCACCGGGGGAGAAATTATCAACCGGGGCCACATCGCCGGAGAGGTTCCGGGAGCCCGCGGCCACCTCGAATGCCGGGGATTGATGCTTTCCGAGCGCGGCAGGATTTGGGCCATACCAGAGCTTGACGCGTTGGTGGCGAACGTGGAGCTCTCGCATGAAGCGGCGGTGGGCAAGGTTGCGGAGGAAGAGATAGAGTATCTGATGGCGCGCGGGCTTAACGAGGAAGAGGCCACTTCGACAATCGTCCGCGGTTTTCTCAACGTCAGGATCGAGGGACTGCCGGCGGCTTTACAGGAAGAAATAGACAGGGCGATTGCCGCATCGCGACTCGGCGCCTGATAAACGGTGCTAATGCCATCACATGGTCCTTTGCATTTACGAATTGACTATCTTAAACCAGAACTGATTTGATTCAAATAATAAGGCGAAAGGGCTTAAAGCGGCGTTTTTCAGTGTATATTTAAGTAAAAGTAGAAGTTGTGAGGCAATGAAATGAGAGATCGGACGCGAATTAGTTGGTCAGGGTTAAAAACTTAATTAATAGACGGTGCCTTAATACAAAGAGGGCGATAGACGTGGAGCGAAAACATACAATTTTTTACGTGATAGGCACAACGGTTTTGGCTCTTTTTCTTTTAAGCGCCGCCTGTGCCTTTGATACCCCCAGAAGGGTAGAGATAAAGACAGATAAAAAATACTACCTTATGGACCCGTATTATTGGGTTTACGAAGCCGCAAACTTCAGGTGGTGGATGCCTCCCTGGGATAATCCGCATTGGTGGCCGCAGGGAGGTTACACACGAACCGTGAATTTTGCGGTCTACCTTTACCAACTGAATGGAGATCCGGCCGAGGTATCGGGCGTCGTCTACGAGGTGGTTTACGGCCGCGGATTCGAAATGACTACAGGGACCGCGACGTACGGCGAGTCGGGGGTGTACACAGGTGCATTTATGCTCAGCGAAAGCAACCTCGGCGGGCAGTCTTTCAGCGGCAAGCAGCCGAAGGAGTTGACGATCAGGGCGAAGGTTGACGGGCAGATTGTTGGGGTGCAAAAGATCCATGTGGGCCGCTGGGGCTGTGACCGGTGCCATATAGAAAACAACCTGGCTAGATCGATCTATACCTGGTGTACACCCACAGGAGGAGCACTCGGCCCGCATTACTGGGGGAACATACTCGGCCGGAACGATCCTTCCGGCGGCACAGACCCGGAATCGGCCGAAGGTTTTGACCTGAGCTATCTTACCGATCCCGAAAAAACACACACCCCTCATGACTTTCTTACTGGGGTTAACGGACACGAATACACAACTACAAGATGGGCTGGCAGCGCCGCCTGCTCGCCTTGCCATCAGGGTTCGGGACGTTTGCGCTATCCCTGGTACGGACCGAATCAGACCCCGTCTTTGACGGTAAAGTGTACTTTCTGTCACGGCATGGAGGGCGGCTATTTACCGTCGGGCCTGATGAACTGGCCGGGCGACTACACAGAGAACTGGTCCATAGGCTCCAAATGGGTCGACAACGCCGGTTTTTCCGCCCTGCACGGCGACTGTACCAGCGTGAGCTGCCACGGGGACATCAACGACGCCGCGGAAAGGGAGATCGACCGTTACAAGCCGGAGAACTGTGGGATGGCCGGGTGTCACGATGTTATTCCTTAGTATCGGGCCGTTGCGTTTTTGGTTATACGTCAGCGGAGAATTGTAATGCCGTAACAACAGTTTAAACAGCACGGCAAGTTCTATTAAGAAACCTCCAAGAAACGTCTCGGGGGTTCTTTTTATCTTATAGGGGGCATCACGGTCGTCATTATAAGACATGACTTTGCGGGAAAAACAGATATTAGGATTGCGACTTAGTATCCCGGCATCAGACATGATTCGCTAATATTAACGGATTAACCACATAATGCCAATCGATTCACAATTATGTGCGTCGTATACTGTCAGGATTTAAAACAATTTGATTTATGAAAAAATGCCTGAGAGGGTTTGAAACGGCGGTTTTGCGATGTATCATTCTATTAGAAGAAGAAAGATAAACTCAAAAGTGGGAGGTAAACTTAGCGGGGTTAGTTACGAAATAAATAGTAGAAGTTAGAATTCTATGGCAAAAGGATAACCGGGCCGGTACCCTTGCGAAGGGGGGCGGTGGATGTGAAACACAAACAACAGACTCTTTGCCTTATTGCCGCAATGGTTTTCGTATTGTTTGTGCTGCATGCCGCCTGCGCCTTCGATACCCCCAGGAGGGTCGAGATAAAGACCGACAAAAAGTATTACCTGATGGACCCGTACTATTGGGTTTACCAAGCCGCCAACTTCAGGTGGTGGTTTCCCCCCTGGGATAACCCGCATTGGTGGCCGCAGGGAGGGTACACCCGCACGGTAAATTTTGACGTATATCTGTACAAGCTAAACGGGGCGCCGGCGGAGGTTTCGGAAGTTGTCTACGAAGTAGTATACGGGCGCGGATTCGAAATGACTACGGGAACCGCAACGTACAGCGGGCCGGGGATGTACACGGGTGCCTTTATCCTCAGCGAAAGCAACCTCGGAGGGCAGTCTTTCAGCGGCAAGCAGCCGAAGGAGTTGACGATCAGGGCGAAGGTTGAGGGGACGGTGGTCAAGACGCAGAAGATTCATGTCGGCCGCTGGGGCTGTGACCGCTGCCATATCGTCCAAGGGCTGGCGTGGCAGGTTTACCCGGGGTGTGCGCCCCCCGGGGGGCCGTACGGGCCGCACTACTGGGGGAACGTTCTCGGGCGGAACGGAACCCCTGAAGGTTTTGACCTGAGCTACCTCCAGGACGTGGACGGCGCGGTGTATACCGCCCCCGAGAATACACACACGCCGAAAGATTATATAACCAATCATTCGGTGACGTTACAGAAACAATGCTGGAACCCGGCCTGCGCCCCTTGTCACAACGGTAAGACCACCGCGAATTACATGCGCGGTAAAACCGAGGGTGTGGGATGCACGTTCTGTCACGGCTTGGATGGCGGCTATATCACCTTAAACGGGCTGAGCTGGGCCAATAACGCTGGTTTTTCCGCCCTGCACGGCCACTGTGCCAACGTTAGTTGCCACGGTAGTATCAACGACGCCGCGGAAAGGGAAATCGACCGTTACAAGCCGGATAACTGCCGGATGGCGGGATGTCATAACGATATTGCTTAGTAATTAAGGCCGCGTTGCGGCGCTGATTGTATAGGAGTCATTAATTGTATAGGAAAGACAATTGATTTGGGCCGCAGGATGCAATTCTTATACGCTCCGGAAGCGTTTGATTCCGGGGGCAAATGCAGTAAACCTCCAGGGCGCCAGATTGGAGGTTTACTCTTGCCCGAAGGGGTTTGTGGACGGCCCGAAGCAGAACGGAAAGGAGGTGGTGGGTTAGAAGGCAGGGACAGCCGGTTTCAGTCGGAGGGGGGAATGTAGAGATAACGAAGAGGATTCTGGTCGGCGTATTTATTTGTACGCTGATTGTCTGTTCATTGACAATTTATATGGCGCTGAGTTACGGAGAAGGGCAGGACCCGGGTGACCCGGAGCAGTCCGGGCAGGGCAGCCTGCGTATCCCGATGAGGGTGGAGATTAAGACCGACAAGAAATACTATCTGATGGACCCCTACTGGTGGGTTTACAGCGCGTCGAAGGACGATTTGCCGGGCCCCGGGGGGAATCCGCACTTGTGGCCGGAAGAGGGTTACAATCGCACTGTTAATTTTACTGTTTATATTAATGATTTGGGCGGAAATTCGGCACAGGTCCAGGAAGTGGTTTGCCGGGTGGTTTATAACGGCGGCCGCCTGCTGAAGGAGGGTTCCGTCACGGCCGCGGAACCGGGGGTATTTTCTGGTTCTTTCGACCTTTGGGAAACCGATTTCGGCGGGCCGGCTTTTACCGGATGGGAACCAAAGGAACTCACGATCCAGGCGCTGGCCGACGGCCGGGTGGTCAAGCGGCAGAATATCCACGTCGGCCGGTGGGGCTGCGACCGCTGCCATCTGGAGTCGGGTAAGGCCAGGCAGATCTATCCTTGGGTTAGTCCCACGGGCGGTTATTGGGGTCCGCACGGCTGGCACGGTGTTCTCGGCGGGGCCGGAAGTGTGGGAACGATGTTTGACATTACCAACCTTACTAACGCGGAGAAAACGCATGCGCCCAACGACATTTTAACGGGAACATACGGGCACGAGTACACGGTTCAGAAACAATGCGGCAACTCCGCCTGCTCGCCATGCCATCAGGGATCGGGCAGGCTGCGTTATCCCTGGACCAACCCCCCCTACTACACACACCCCGGCGAGAAGGTCGATTGCACTTTTTGCCACGGAATTGAGGGCGGATATCTGCCGTCCGGCGTGCTGGATTGGTCCAGCGTGATGAGGCCGGGGTATTTCGATAACTGGGCCGAGGGTTCCAAATGGAAGGATAACGCGGGATTTTCCGCCATCCACGGACACTGCGATAACGTCCACTGCCACGGGCGGGTCAACGATTCCGCCGAAGGGGACATCGACACAGCGAAACCGGGTTGTCGCGACGCAGGGTGCCACGACAACATCCCTTAAGTTCGGCCGCAACTGCGGCCGGAATACCAAGAGACAAGCTTTCGTGTGTTTTTAAATAATAAGGAGGGAGGGCTTGTATAATAAAGAAAAAATACAAGATCATGGCGGTGATCGCCGCCCTTGTTATTTCTCTTGCGGCCATTGGTGTCGCTTTTGCACTCGATGACGAATTGAACGTTTACGTTAAGACGGACAAGACCGTTTACCTTATGGACCCCTACTGGTGGGTATACAGCGCCTCTCAATTCCGCTGGTGGTACCCCACTCCGGACCCCGACCCGGATTTCTGGCCCGAAGAGGGCTACGACCGGACGGTCAGTTTTTCAGCCTTTCTTTACGGCCCGAACGGCTCACCGGCGGCAGTGACCAATGTTGAGTACCAGGTTTTAGACGGGGGCTCATCATTTGCGGAAGGCACCCTCAATTCCGCCGGGGACGGGGAGTACACGGGCGCTTTCACCCTGAGCGAGAGCAACCTCGGCGGCAGTGGTTTTACCGGTCAGACGGCCAAGGAGCTTATGCTTAACATCATCGCCGACGGCCGGACGGTTAAAGAGCATACGATCCAGATCGGCCGCTGGGGCTGCGACCGCTGCCACCTGTCGCAGGGGAAGGCCAAGGAGATTTATCCATGGTGCTCCCCTGTAGGAGGACCGCTCGGTCCCCATTACTGGGGGAATGTTTTAGGAAGGAACGGGACACCTGAGGGCTTTGATTTGAGCTACCTGACCGACGCGGAAAAGACGCACACGCCTGCGGATTATCTCGCCAGTCACGAAAAGACCAATCGGAAATGGTCCGGAAGCCCGGCGTGTTCTCCCTGCCACCAGGGTTCCGGCCATGTGCGTTACGACTATGGGACCACAGGTACATACCCGTGGCTCGCACACGCGAAAGCCGAAGCGGTCGAATGCACTTTCTGTCACGGCATAGAGGGTGGATACGTACCTGCAGACGGATCGAAGTGGGTAGATAATGCCGGTTACATTACCAGCAGCCACAGACACAACAACGTCCCGCCGCCGCCGGATACCCCGCGGGATCCTTACCTGGCGCGGCAGACCTGTTCCAACCCGGGCTGTCACGGGCACATCAACGACAATAAGTACGGCGAAGTGGACCACGCAAAGCCGGATTGCCGCTTCTGCCACGGCATTCACAACTAACTGACGGCCAAAGCGACGAAAGGCTGGAGAACCTCCGGGACGCCCCGGAGGTTCTCTTATTTAACGAACTCTTCTTGATCGGAAACCAGGCATATTATTTTGGCGCAAGGCGTTCGCAAAGGGCCATAAAGAGGATTAGATCGGCCACCCGGTTCGAGTACCCCCATTCGTTGTCATACCAGGCGAGGGTCTTTACCAAGGTGCCGTCGATAACCATTGTGGAAAGGGCGTCAAAAATGCAGGAATGAGGGTTCCCGTAGAAGTCTCTGGAAACAAGCGGTTCATCGCAGTAGTCGACAATGCCGCGTAGCTCCCCCAAAGCGGCGTCTTTGAACAACGAGTTAACCTCTTCCTTTGTCGTGGGACGGGACACCTCCAACACCAGGTCCGTGAGTGATACGTTAGGCGTGGGAACCCTTACCGCCAGGCCGCTTATTTTGCCTTTTAGTTCGGGAAAAATCAATGAAATCAGTTTGGTGGCGCCGGTGGAAGTGGGTATCATCGACATCGCCGCAGCCCTGGCGCGCCGCAGGTCCCGGTGCGGGAGATCCAAAAGGTTCTGGTCGTTGGTATAAGAGTGCACCGTGGTCATAGAACCCCGGACCACGCCGATGTTTTCGTGAATGACCTTGACCATGGGGGCAAGACAGTTGGTGGTGCAGGACCCGCACGAAATGATATCGTTCTTGGCGGGGTCGTACCAGTTCTGGTTCACACCGATGATTATAGTAGCGTCGTTGGGCATTGTCGCCGGCGCGGTGATAACGACCTTGCGGGCGCCGGCGTCCAAGTGCCGTTTAGCGTTTTCATAATCGGTAAAACGGCCCGTCGCCTCCACGACCACGTCCACCCCCGCGTCGCGCCAGGGGATTTTACCGGGGTCCTTTTCGGCAAAGACTTTGATCTCCCGTCCGTTCACGCACATAATGTCTTCATTGGACTCAATCATGGCGTTGAATTGTCCGTGGATCGAATCGTATTTGAGCAGATGGGCGAGTGTTGGGCCGTTAGTGAGGTCGTTTACGGCAACCACCTGGATGTCATGATTATCCGCCACGATGCGAAAAAAGTTGCGTCCGATCCTGCCGAACCCGTTAATTCCTACCTTTAAAACCAATTGCTTAACCCTCCCCGTTAAAGCTTTCTGCATCCCCGATCGGATAATTATCCCGAAACATTATCTTCGGTAGCGGGCACTTGCTCTTCCTTACCGGTTTCACCGGTTTTTTTGTCAGAATCCCCGATACCGGCGGAAAGGCGCCACTTTATCTCCAGCTCCACCTTGGTATCGCCCTCTTTATTTTCCACTTCGAGCTCAACCACCGCTTCCGCCGGGAGATTGATCACAGCCTCCTGAATTGTTAGTTTTTCTTCTCTTATTTGCGCCAGGACGTTTTCAAGGAAAAGAACCAGTTCGTTTCGGGCCAATAACTGTTTCGTTTTTGACAATGCAAAACACCTCCAGCGTTCCAAGTGAGTGTTGAAAAACAATTAAATCGGTAAAACACTAACTTAAGGATTTTCGGTAGTTAAACGTACCCAGCACTCAACGAAGGGTTGGAAAACGCAGGGGTTATAGCGGCATCCGACATGCCTGCAGAATAACTTGCCGTTCAGTTACCGATTTGAGTGCCGGGCGGAGGCTAAAAAAACAAGCATATCGATAACAGAGGTCGGAGGCAAGAAGTCGGATGTCTGAATGGGTTGCAGAAGCATAACATCTGACTTCTGACATCCTGCATCCGACTTCAGAAACAGACAGGCGCGTTATGCAGCAGCCTCTTATGCGTATGCTACCCTTTTATTTTTGCCTTAATACGAGGTCAGGCTTTGCTTTTACCACGTATGGTTTTTTCGGTATTGTTTACCCAAATCCTTCTGCCGCAGGCGCATATTGTTGCAGATTTGCGCAAAGTCTCATGCGTTCCGTCAGCGAAACATTACGCGGCTCACCGGTTACCGCCGGAAAGGGACGGCCGAAACCATAATCCAGCAACTGGTGACGGCTGTCCCGCGAATTTTGATGGTTCGGTCGCGCCCTCGATTCAATATCCGCTGAAGACGGGATAGGCGAGCTTTACAAGAGTCTGGTAGGGGAAAACGTCGGTGGACAAGTCTTGATTTAGGCGGTATAAGCTAAGATAATAAAGATGGTTTGTTTTGCTTATCATCTGAAAACCGTACCCCCCCTAAGACATGATCGGTAACCGCATAAAGGTCATTCATCCGGAGAGCGAACAGGTGAGGCTTTTAAGGATTGAGTGCTTCTTAGGACGGTCTTAAACGGGAGGCGTTGTGGAAAAATCCTGGCGTAAGTGGTTTCTAACAGACGTTAAACGGGCCATAAGGGAGTATTCCATGATTTCCGAAGGTGACAGGGTGGCGGTGGGCGTCTCCGGGGGTAAGGACAGTATTGCGCTCCTTTACGTCCTGTCTTATCTGCGGGATTACTCGCATCTCTCTTTCGGGATCGAAGCGATTTTAATCGATCCCGGCTGGTGTACACCCGACTATAAGCCGCTCGCCGGTTACTGCGCCGGCGTGGGAGTGCCGTTGCATGTTGTCCGTCATCCGATAGCCGAAATAATCGATACCAAAGGAGAAAAAAGCGTCTGCTCCTTGTGCGCGAAACTGAGGTCCGGGGTCTTGAATACCACGGCCAAAGGATTGGGATGTAAACGGGTCGCCCTCGGCCACCATCTTGACGACGTCATTGAGACCTTTTTCTTAAACATGATTTACGGAGGATCGCTTAAACCCTTCAGGCCGGCGGTTTATCTGGACAGAATCGGGCTTCATCTAATCAGGCCGCTGATTTACTTGACGGAGCATACTCTGAGCATGCTGGCGGCGCGCGAAGGACTGCCGGTGCTGCCTCCCATGTGCCCTTACGCCGGAAAGACGGAACGGGCGGCGATGAAAGAGATTGTATGTCACATTACAGGGAAGTATCCTCAGTTCAAGCGGCGTTTTCGTTGCGCGATGGGGAATGTAAGCTTTGAAGACCTGTGGAACCAGAAGTCGGAAGCAGGAAGTCGGAAGTCGGAAGATAGAAGGTAGATCCCGGAACCCGGAACTCGCAATCTGGGATTATTTGACGGAGGGTAAGCTTGATAGTCGCGGGGATAGATATCGGATCGCTTTCGGCGGAAGCGGTCTTGCTGGAGAAAAAAAATATAATCGGCTACCGCATCATGCCCGTGGGGGCGGACAGCAGACGGGCGGCGGAGAGTGTTTTCGCGGCGGTGCTCGGAGATAAAGGCCTGTCCCGGGAGGATGTGGGCTATATCGTGGCTACGGGGTACGGGCGTGTAAGCGTGCCTTTTGCGGACCGGCAGGTTACGGAGATTACCTGCCATGGTCGGGGGGCGGTGTACGTCCTTCCCGGAAGCCGGACGGTTGTTGATATCGGCGGCCAGGATTCAAAGGCAATCCGCGTTAATGAGCGGGGAGCCGTCCAGGATTTTGCGATGAACGATAGATGTGCCGCAGGCACCGGGCGTTTTTTGGAAGTGATGGCGCGGGCGCTTGAAACCGACCTTGTCGGGTTCAATAAGCTGGCCGAAGCGGCGGAAAGGGCTTCGACCATCAGCAGCGTCTGTACCGTCTTCGCCGAGTCGGAAGTGGTTTCACTGATCAGCAGAGGGGTCCGCCGTTCAGAAATCGCCCTCGGACTGTGCGCGGCGGTTGCGGAGCGGGTGGCGGCTCTTGTGCATCGCGTGGGTCTTGGCGAAGAGGTGACGATGACCGGCGGTGTGGCCAAGAACAAATGCGTGGTGGAAGGTGTTTCGCAGAGACTTGGCGTAAGGGTTGCGGTGCCGCCGGAACCACAGATAATCGGGGCTCTCGGTGCGGCCCTGTTGGCATGGGGTCTTTTAATAGATGGCCCTAAAGAACCATACGATCATGGCGATTTCTATCCCGAGCTTGACGGCTGTGCCTCCGATGAATCCGAGCAGTGAGCCCATGCCGACCCGAAGTGCGCGACCCGATCTGCCGGAAGCTATCAACTCGGCAAGGAAGGCACCAAAAAAAGGGCCGAGCACGATGCCGGCGGGGGGCAGAATAAAGGCGCCGCAAAGGAGGCCGAGCCCGCCGCCCCAGATCGCCGCTTTTGAACCGCCGAATCGTTTTATGCCCCAGGCGTTTGACAGGTAATCTACAAGGAATGTCAGTACCACGGCAAGCGCCTGGCCGACGAAGAAATATGAAGGAAGATGATTGAAACCGGCGAACAGACCGTAAACTACCATCCCGGCAAGGATAAGCGGTGCTCCGGGAAGCACCGGGAGGATGGTGCCGGCCAAACCTGCCAGGAATAATATAACGGCGCCGATCAGTCCGATGGTGGACATGCTGTTTCTCCCGCAAGGGATTCAGTGAATACTTACCTTTAGACTAACAAATGCCGGTGGATGGGTCAAGCCAGGGATATGGCCGCCGGAAGGGACATAGTAAGAAAAAATACCCACAGAGATGTATAAATTAAGTCCTCAGTCGAAAGTCCTCGGTCCTCAATCCCGGAACGGGAGGAAACTAAGTCGGAAGTCCCCAGTTCCTGTTTCCGGACTTAGGACGCAGGACGTAGGACTTCGGACTTAATGTTCTGCCTCGGTGGTGAAAAATTTTGGTTTCGGATTATCCCGGTTAGATTCTGCTAATGAAAAATAGGGGAGAAGAATGGTAAACGCTGTTTTAACCGCGGAGCTTTTCATTCCGGGAGCCGCTTCCCTTAAGGAGAAGCGGGGGAGACTAAAAAGACTGCTGGAACGGCTGCGCCTGCGTTTTAACGTGGCTGTGGCGGAAGTGGGCGGGCAGAACACCTGGCAGAGGGCGACGCTTGCCGTGGCGGCCGTCGCCGGGGAAGTCGCCTGTATCCACAGGGTTTTACAGGAGGTGGTAGACTATATCGACGGCTACGGCGACACGATGTTGGCGGACTACCGGGTTGACCTTTACGGTTTTTATCTTGGCAGCGGGGATGAAGCGAACGCCGCCAAGGTCAACGGAGGCGGCTGCACCCTTATCACAGGCGGTGTCTTCAGCGGCAGGATCCTTTTTGCCGCATCGTTGCTGCACAGGTCTTCGCCGGTTGTGTACCTGTCGATGTCCAGCGGCGGTGGTGCCGCATACGAGACTGATCTTGACGTCCGGGCGCGCTTTCCGGCGCATTGGGAAACGGTTCAAGAACCCGGGGATCCCGCGCGCGCCATCCTGGATGTCCCGCCCGAAGCCGCGCTGGTGATTGGCTGCCTGGGAGGGTGGGTGGCCGGGCTGCTGGATAAAGACGAAACGGAGAATGACATCTACGCACTGGTCAACGGTATTATCAACGCTTTAAGAGCGCGTGAAGGGACGGTGCTGGCTGTCTCTGCCGAAGTCGGGATGGGTACCATGCCCGTCGACCCTCGCGAAAAAATTTACCGGAGGGTACTCGGCAAAATAAATCAGCAGCTTGCCGGGATGGCGGACAGTGTCTATCTGGTGGTTTGCGGGATTCCTCACCGCGTAAAACCTTAGGGATATATTCTTATCGGGAAAAATCTTCTTTGCTTAGAGGATTTTTGTCGCCTCGTGAAGAAAATTCTTAAGATATTTTTGGTTTAATCACACAAAGAAGCTTCCTTGTATAAAGGCATGGTGGGGGATGGGTTATGGCCGAAAAAAGGACTCCTAAGAAACCGGTGAACAGTTATCGGGAAGGCAATATCGTCAGCGCATTTGGTACCGATCTGATGCTCACGGGGGGCATATTCGTCCCCAACCTCCTCCTGCGCTTCTATAAAAAACTGGGAATCAGCGACACCGGAATGATGATCCTGCTGCAGCTCTTCCGTCTGAGAACCGAGGAATCGAGACTTCATGTCTCGGTGGCGGAACTGGCCGAATGCATGACGGTGGAAGAGCCGCTTTTGGCCCGTGAACTTCAAACGCTTCTGGACCGGAAGTTTCTCGCGGTTACCGAGTGCTACGACGGGCACCGCATAGTGGAGGGTTTCGATTTTCAGCCGCTTTTCGAAAAGATCTCCGAGGTTTGGGCCTGCGTAAAGGTAGAGGAGATCCAGGAGATACAAGAGTTGTTGAAGAAGGGGATGCGGGAAGCCGCTCCTGTCGATGAGGTTTTCAGCGAACTGTATCTGGCCTTCGAAAAGGAGTTCGGCAGGCCGCTGTCACCCATCGAAGCCGAACAGGTGCTTAAGTGGCGGCAGGAGACGGCGCCGACACTGGTACGCGAAGCACTCCGACGCGCCGTGCTTATGGGGAAACATAACTTCAAATACATCGGAACCATCCTCCTTGAATGGCGCAAGAATAACCTCCGGACCCTGACCGAGGTGGAAGAGTACGACCGTAACTACGAAGCCGGCCGCAGGCGAAAAGGGAAACGCAATCCTCCCGCCAAGGAAAAAGAAGCAAAGGAAGAACAGGAGAGAAGAAAAGCTCTGATTAAGTCGCTTTATCTCAGTTAAGAGGGGGACATGTGGTGGGGGATGTTTGTCAGGAGTGTGGTAACAGGGGGCTGATCCTGCGCGGCGATGCCGCCGTTCCCTGTGCCTGCGTTAAAGAGAAAGCAATGCGCGCCCGTTTCTCCCTCTCCCAGATGTCGCCTCTAATGCGTAAGCACACCTTTGATCGCTTTGACTTCCGTTATTACTCCCGCAGCCGGAAGGACGAGGATAAGGGAATCACCTTTCAGGAGTCCGCCAAACGTGCTTATAATGCGGCTAAGGAGTTTGTGACAATTTTTATGAAAGGGGAAGCCGGCGAGGGTTTGATCTTCACCGGCCAGGTCGGAACCGGGAAAAGTTTTCTGGCCTGCTGTATAGCCAACGCTCTTCTTGAAGCGGGGAAAGAGGTCCTTTTCGTGGTTGTACCGGACTTTCTCGACGAAATCCGGGCTACCTACGACGAAGAATCAGATGTACCGCTCAGCGAGCACGAACTCCTCGGCCTGGCAAGAGGCACACCCCTTTTAATACTTGATGACCTGGGCGCTTTCACTTACACCGATTGGGCCCGGCAGAAGATTTACTCCATTCTGAACCACCGCTTGAACCACCGCCTTCCGGTAGTAATCACCACTAACGTGGCCCTGGAAGAGCTTGAGGAGTATCTGGGGGCACGTACCACTTCCCGTATCATCGAAATCTGCCGGCCTTACCGGCTGATGGTGGAGAACGATATCCGTGCCGTCCGCCGCCACGAACGTGAGTCTAAACGCCGGTAAAGAGAGCGTAGCCGTCGCGGTTAGCATTGGTTGATGTTGCATGCCTATCTTTGCGCCAATATTTTAATTAAAGACTCCCTTCGACCTTCCCACCCAAATTTTGAAAACACAGTCTTTTATCTTGTGTGTGAATTGATTACACATTACAATGTCTCCGTGGCCTGTTCGAGGCTTAGGTTAAAGCTGTCGCCGAAAGGTTGATTCCTAATGTCATAGTTTGAAGTTTTATTCAAATATAGCTACTTTAACCTCAAAGACAGAGGCCATTTTGTAAATATGGATGTGGTCCTTCCTCCGGCAATGGCTCTGGAGGGTGGTATGACGGGTGTGGGCGAGGTTCCGGTTTACAAATGGGTAAGGGTCTTGGAAGGTGTTTCAATGAGATTGTTTTTTCAAAGCGTAAGACAATGCACGGTCGCAGTACATAATAAGATTTAGGTGTTCGAGAAGCCGCCTTAACCGGAAGTCCTGTTCGTCCGGCGCCGACGGAGTACCGCCGGGATAGCGCCGTATAATCCGCAGGCACAGGGAGAATCAGAATGAGCAACCCTTTTCATTTTTATACGGAGCACCACCTTATAAAGCTGCTGGGTTTAAAGGCAAGGAACCCCGCCGAATTGTTGGATGGGATAAAAAAGGTGCCGCAGTCTTCGATTTACTATCACACGCATAGGTTTTTGCAGCAGCATTTCTATCTTTCTCCTGAACCGCCCAATGATTTTGCCTACTGGTTTACCAACGTCCTTAACCTTGGGGATTTGGGCGAAGCATTTGCCAGTGTCGATACCGTCGAATTCAGGAGCATGGAAGCGTTAAGAAACAAGTTTATTGATATCCTGGAGGGGTACACGGCGAAAAACCCTGTGGTCTGTCCCGATGGACAGGAGTTTTATTTCATGGCCTGTAAGACCTTTATTCTCCCCACGCAGTACGTCGCCCAGAACCTTGAGGAATTTGCGGAAATGCTGGCCGGAACGAGCGTCAGTTCTTTATATTTTCATATCTTCGAAGCGCGGATGCGGCTCGGAAGGGATGAGAGTGATTTTGAAGCCTGGTTCAAGAGCCTGGGAGCGGACACGCTGGCCAAGGAGCTTTCCAGATTGGATCCCTATACCATAACGCTTGAAGGCCTAAGGGAAAAAATTATCAAAATGGTGAGGAAATATGCCGAACATTAATGATTATACAGCGGTAGTAGGCGAAAGCGTTATCAATGAGCTGTACCTTCTCGCGGAAAGGCTTCACAACCGGACGGTGAAAAATATCAATTCAACCGCCGTCGGCGGCGGCGTGGCCGAGATACTCACGCGAATGATCCCGCTGTTGAAACAGCTCGGGGTCAACGCCAGGTGGGACGTGATAAAGGGTAACGATAAGTTTTTTAACATCACCAAGAACATCCACAACGCCTTGCACGGCGCGAACGCCCAGGTTACCGGAGAAGACTGGGAATACCTTCTCGATGTGAACCGGGGAAACGCCGCCGAACTGGATCTTTCCGACGACATCATATTCATCCACGATCCGCAGCCGGTAGCGCTGGTGGAGGAGAAGCGGCGCGGCAACCGGGGGAAATGGATATGGCGGTGCCATATAGACGTCGCCAACCCCCGGCCGGAGGTTATGGCTTTCCTGAAACCGTATGTCGAGCGGTACGATTGCGCGGTTTTTTCGGCGCCGGCCTACTGCAGGGAGTTGGGGATCCCTCAGGTCCTGGTTTCTCCTTCGATTGATCCCCTGAGCGATAAAAACAAAGAACTGCCGGAAGAAACGGTAAGCGAGGTCCTGGCCCGTTTCGGTATTGACCGGGAGCGCCCCGTGGTTACCCAGATCTCCCGCTTCGACTATCTCAAAGATCCCGTGGGCGTGATAAAGGTCTACCAGAAAGTCAAGAAGCACGTCGACTGTCAGCTTATCCTTGCCGGGGGCGGCGCCACCGACGACCCGGAGGGCATGAAGGTCCTTGAAGAGGCCAGATCGTCCGCCGCGGACGACCCGGACATCCATATCGTCTTCCTCCCGCCGGGCAGCGACATCGAAATCAACGCCCTGCAAAGGGCTTCGACGGTCATACTTCAGAAGTCGTTGAAGGAAGGGTTCGGGCTTACGGTCTCGGAGGCGCTGTGGAAGACCAGGCCGGTCATCGCGTCCGCGGTGGGCGGCATACCGCTGCAGATCAAACACAAGCACTCAGGCATCCTTACGTATTCCATAGACGGTACGGCACATTATTTAAAACAATTGCTACAAGAGCCTAAATACGCGCGGAACCTCGGCCTCAACGGCAAAGAACACGTAAAGAACAACTTCCTTATTACACGGCACATCCGTGACTACCTTCTCCTGTTCCTTTCGCTTTACTACGAAGGCGATGTTGTTCGGCTCTGAGGTCGATCAGACGGTGTAAACGCGCTGGGGGGCGGCGTTTCACCAAAAAACGGCATGCCTGCGAGCTATCAACGAATAGCTCATGAACTTAAAGGGGGCCGATTTCAGGCCCCCATTTTTTTGCCCGTCCTTTGTTTCTGATTAGTCTATTAAATTGATAATGCATAAAAAAACGCATTCACTGGTTAAAATAGCTCTCTGGAGAGCGTTTAAAGCATCGGGAAGAGATAATCAGGCTCTCTTATCGCGAATAAAGGGATGGCCAGCAAGATTAAAGCGACATTTTGTGAAGCCGGGCGCCGGGAAATCCGGTCTCCCGCTTGTTAAGTGCCGCTGGCGAGCGGCCTATCGGGAAAGGAGGACATGATGAAAACACGAATAATACTTTTCCTGATTTTGTTGCTGCTGGGTTGTTGCACTTCAGCGGCGGCGGGTGAAGGAAAATGGTACAAGGTTGCCACCGGCGACACGTTGTGGGCGATAAGCACAGGGCACGGGACAACCGTTACGGCTATTATGGAGGCCAACGAACTCGACAGCGACCTGATTCTTCCGGGGCAGATGCTCAGTATTCCGGCGGATACGGGCGCCGCGTCAGCCTGGGACGACCTTTGGCTCATGGCGCATATAATTAACGCTGAGGCCAGAGGGGAAGACTTTTTGGGCAAGGTGGCGGTGGGCGCCGTGATAGTCAACCGGCTGCGCCACCCTGCTTTCCCGAAAACAACGCACGGTGTAATATTTCAGTGCACTAACGGCGTTTTCGAATTTACTCCGGTGGCGGACGGTTCGATTAACCTTGAACCGGACGATCAAGCGTTCCAGGCTGCCCGGGCGGCCCTGGACGGCGTTGATCCCACAAACGGTGCGTTGTTTTTCTACAACCCGGAAACTGCGGAGGATCGCTGGATTCGAACCCTTCCCATCACCGCAAGCATCGGAAACCACGTGTTTGCCACAAACAGTTTCACAAGCACATAAGAGGAGTTGGAGGCCGCTTAAAGCGGCCTTGCTTTTCTGTGCCCGGCATGGGTGTTGCCTATAAGGTGGAAGTCCTGAGCGACGAAGGTAGCAGTAGTCGTTAGCCTAAGGCAAGGGTGTCCGCCGTGAGGCGGAATCTGAAAGAAGCCGGCGGCAAGCCTCCGGCCCGAGGACCACCAACCCCAGGCGAGGCTAGTGGCAGTTGGATGAGCTTGCAAGACAAAGCGAAGTCCTTGCTACCGAAGGCTGCCGAGAGTAAATGGGGCGGGTAGATGGAGGGAAAGGCAACGCACTTACCCGGGGAGACCTGCCGGATATGCCGAGTAATTTGGTAACCCGTGCCGGAAGGTATGGTTGAACCGGCAGGAGTCAGCAGAGGTCATAGTACCCCACCGGAGACGTCCGGGAGGGGAAGGACCGAACATAAGGAAAGGGAAGCACGCAATGAGTTCGCGGGAAGAGCGAAGAAAGCCGAAAATCCTTAAAGGGAGCTACCCACAGGAGGAAGCGGTGAATACGCGGGGGACTGTGGGAGCGCAGAGTTCTTTCCCGGCACAAGTTACGGAGCGACCCGGCGGAAACGGTACTGACCTGATGGAGAAGGTGGTGGAGCGAAGCTATGGTTTCAGGCCGGGGCGGAACGCCTATCAGGCGGTAAAGCGGGCGCAGTCATACATTCGGCAAGGATATCGGTACGTAGTTGACCTGGACGTGGAGAAGTTCTTTGACCGGGTCAACCACGACATCCTAATGGGCAGGGTAGCGCGGAAGGTGAAGGACAAGAGGGTTCTGATGATAATCCGACGCTACTTACAGTCCGGAGTGATGCTCAACGGGTGCTAGGTCCGTAGTGAAGAAGGGACGCCACAAGGCGGTCCAATAAGCAACATTATCCTCGATGACTTGGACAAAGAACTGGAGCGGCGTGGCTACAGGTACGTCCGTTATGCGGATGACTGTAACATCTACGTCAAGAGCCAGCGCGCTGGCTTAAGAGTGATGGAGAGCGTGCGCCGGTTCACAGAAGGGCGGCTCAAGCTGAAGATCAACCTGCATAAAAGCGCCGTTGACCGGCCCTGGCGAGGAAATTACTGGGCTTCTCCTTTACCTGGGGAGAAGAGCCACGCATCCGCCTTGCGCCGAAGACGGTTCAGCGGTTCAAAGAGCGAACACTCCAGCTCACTAAGCGGAGCTGGAGTATTAGCCTAACGGACCGCCTGGAACGGTTAAACGCCTATCTTAAGGGATGGATTGGCTACTTCCGTCTGGCAGATACCTATAGTATCTTTCAGTCGCTTGACGAGTGGTTACGGCGGAGATTGCGAATGTGTCTGCTCAAGCAATGGAAGAAATCACGCACTAAACGCCGTAAACTGGTTGCGCTCGGAATCCCTGAGGAATGGGCCAAACTAATCAGCGGCTCACGCAAGGGATATTGGCGACTTGCCAACACCCTACAGGTGAACAAGGCCCTTGGTCTTACCTATTGGCGAAACCAAGGGCTTGTCAGCTTAGTTGAACGATACCGCGAACTTCGCTTATCCTTATGAACCGCCGTATACCGAACGGTACGTACGGTGGTGTGAGAGGACGGGGGTTAGCCGCCCCCTCCTACTCGGTTGCGTATCCATCTGCGTTCATCCATGGTTCAGTTTTTTAAGTCGACGGCGCGGCGATTTTAGCCGTTTTGCGTTAGTGCGACTTTCTCGAAGGATTCTGGTTTATTTTGCCGAAGATTAATGATAGGCTGCTGGAAAGAATAAGCTTCAGTATACACTTCGAAACGGATTTTCCGGCAACTGGCCGGCCTGGTTTTTAATTTCTTATCCCAATTGGTACTTTCGACTTTACGCTCGACTCGAAACGTGCAGATTATACTTCAGAACAGCATTCGACTCGTTCCCATAGGGGTGAGGTGAAATGTTTGGAGACGCTTGAACCCTTGTTCCATCCGGAAAGCGTTGCCGTAATCGGCGCTTCGAAAAACCCGGATAAGCTTGGTAATGTGATCCTGCGCAATATAGTAAAAAGCGGGTACAAAGGAATACTGTACCCGGTGAACCCCAAAGAAACGGAAATAGAAGGGGTTACAGCCTACCCTACTGTGGCGGCGGTGGGACGGCCGGTTGACCTGGCGGTAATTGTGGTTCCCGCGGAGCGTGTTCTGGACGTGGTACGGGATTGCGGCGGCGCCGGGGTAAAGACGCTCGTGGTGATTTCCGCGGGTTTTAAAGAAACGGGGAAAGAGGGTCTCGAACGGGAAAAACAGATGGTGGAACTCTGCCACCGGTACGGGATGCGCCTGCTCGGGCCTAACTGTGTGGGGGTCATGGACACGCATACCCCGTTGAACGCTTCCTTTGCCGCCGGATTTCCGTTAAAAGGCGAGATCGCTTTTGTTTCCCAGAGCGGCGCAATGCTTGTCGCGATCCTTGACTGGAGTCTGAAAACGGGCCTTGGTTTTTCACGGTTTATCAGTCTCGGCAACAAAGCGGACCTTAATGAGGCCGATTTCATTACCGGCGCCGCGGCCGACGAGAATACCAGGGTAATCCTATGCTATATTGAAGATATCAGGGACGGGGCTCATTTCCTGGAAGCGGTCGATCGGGCAACCAGATTGAAACCGGTAATCGTGCTTAAGTCAGGTACCAGCCAGGCCGGAGCCCGTGCGGCGTCCTCGCACACCGGGGCATTGGCCGGTTCGGACATAGCTTACGAAACGGCTTTCCGGCATACGGGGGTTATACGGGTTCGCTCGATGAGCGAGCTCTTCGACCTAGCGACCGTTTTCGCACGTCAACCCGTGCCGCGCGGCCCGCGTGTCGCCATTGTCACGAATGCAGGAGGGCCGGGAATCGTGGCGACCGACAGTATCGATGCCCACGGACTGGAGATGGCCCGTTTCAGCCGGGAAACCATCGAATCCTTCCGGGGAGAACTGCCGTTAGAGGCAAACGTCTTTAACCCGGTGGATGTGCTTGGCGACGCCCGGGTAGAGCGCTTCAGATTTGCCCTTGACAGGGTTCTTGCGGACGAGGGTGTGGACAGCGCAGTGGTTCTGGTCTGCCCGACCGCGGTAGCGGAACCGGTGGAAACGGCGGTGGCGGTCCTTGAAGCAAAGCAGAAATACCCGGGGAAAACCGTGCTCGGTGTATACATGGGCGGGGAAAGTCTGACCGCGGGGGCCGAACATCTGAACCGGCACGGGATACCCTGTTTCACTTTCCCGGAACTGGCGGTCGGCGCCCTGGGCGGGTTGGTGGCCTATAGCAAGACAAGACAACGTCCGCAAAAAGAAGGGATTCCGTCGTACCCGGATATCAACCCCGATGGGGTTTGGAAGGTCTTTGCGCGGGTGCAGGAGGACCGCCGCCGGACGCTGCTCGGCAGCGAGGCGGCCAGGGTGGCGGAAGCTTACGGGATACCTGTGGCGCCGACAAGGCTGGCGCGGAGGGCCATGGAGGCGGTTACTTTCGCCGCGGAATTGGGTTATCCGGTGGTTCTGAAGATCGGTTCTCCGGAGATCATCCATAAAACGGATGTCGGAGGAGTCAGGGTAGGGCTGAAAACACCGGAAGAGATCCGTGAAGCTTTCTGGGATATGATGGAGCGCGTGCACCAGCATTTGCCGCGCGCGGCTATTTACGGGGTGGAAATCCAGAAGATGTACCCGAAGGGTACGGAATTAATCGTTGGCATGACCAGGGACATTCAGTTCGGGCCGCTGATTGCTTTCGGTCTCGGCGGGATATATGTGAATCTCCTGAAGGATGTTGCCTTCCGGCTGACCTGGGACCTGAACGAGAGGGAAATTCGCGCGATGATCCGGGAAACAAAGGCCTATACACTATTGCGCGGCTATCGGGGCGAAAATCCTCTCGACATTGATGCTCTTGTAAACGTTATCGGTAGGGTCGGGCGTCTTGTTACCGATTTTCCGGAGATCGTGGAGATGGACATCAATCCGGTCTTTGCCTACCAGCAGGGGGCAGCGGCGTTAGACGTAAAGATTACAATCGGGTGAGGTGGTTAAAGTGGCGGACCTTTATTTTACCGGGACGGCGGGTAGCGGAAAAACGGCTATCGTTCTGGGGTTAGCGTTGTTCCTCAAAGAGCAGGGAGTACGCCCGGGGTACTTCAAACCGGTGGGCAATCCTCCCGGAGCCACCGGGATTGAAGATAGGGATACCATCCTGATGCGCGAGGTATTAAAACTCCCTCTGGAAGGACGCGAGGTTGCTCCGCTTGCCTTGGGGGGATATTACATTTCGAACTATAAGGACCCCGAGCACTGCCGCCGGCTTATCAAGGAGGCTTACGCAAAAACCAGGGAGGGGGTTGACGCGGTTTTGATCGACGGCGGGGCTGAACCGTGGGCGATGGCTACCTTCGGGCTCGACGCCTTGAGCCTGTCGAAAGAGTTCGGCGCCGCCATGGTCTATGTGATTCGGCCTCTTAACGACCGGAGCCTGGACGAGGTTGTTTTTCTTGCCCGGTCAGCTGTAGAACGGCAGGTCCATTTTGCCGGTGTGATTTTCAACAACGTGCCTCGTACGTTGCTGGCCAAGACGGAGGGACTCTACCGGGAGATCATTGCCGCACAGGGGGTCGAAACACTGGGCGTCATCCCGAGCCAGACGGAAATCAGCGCTCCCACGGTGGCCGAGTACCATGAGGCGCTGGGAGGCGATATCCTTACGGGGGAGGATCACCTTACGAATATAGTTGAGGATGTGCTCATCGGGGCGATGACCATCGAGAGCGCGATCGCATACTTCCGCCGTTCCGCCAATAAGGCGGTCGTCACCGGCGGCGACCGGGCCGATATAGCGCTTGCCGCTTTGGAAACCGACACCTCGGTGCTCATACTCACCGGCGGGTTGTACCCGAACGTTAAGGTAATCGCGCAGGCACAAGACAAAGGCGTACCGGTAATCCTGGTCACCTACGACACCTACCACGCGATTGAGCGTCTGGCAAAGGTAAGCCGGGTAATTCGGCCCGACGATACACGTGCCGTAACGTTGGCGCGGGAAAGCGTCACGTTACACTGCAACCTCGATAAGATAATCGACCTGGTGCGGGGGGAGTAGGTTCAACGTTCAACGTTATTAAAGTGACTTATGTTGAGCCCTGATAACATTGGACTGCCTTGCACTAAAGGTTATCGTCCTTTTCAAAAAGGGAAGTGCTCAGGTACCGCTCACCGGTATCGGGGAGGATGGTCAAAACAGTCGCCCCGCCGCCGATCTGACGGCCGACCGTAACGGCGGCCACCACGGCGGCGCCGCTGGATACTCCGGCAAGTATGCCTTCTTCCCGCGCGAGACGTCTGGCCATATTGCAGGCGTCTTTATCGCTTACCGGGACCGCGCCGTCCAAAAGCGACAGGTCGAGGTTTCCCGGGATAAAGCCGTCGCCGATGCCCTGGATACCGTGCTCTCCCGGAGGGCCGCCGCTCAGGACGGCGGAACCCGCGGGTTCGATGGCGTATATAAGAACACCGGGATAGTGTTTTTTCAGGACCCTGGCGACACCGGTCAGGGTCCCGCCGGTGCCCACCCCCGCCAGAAACGCGCTGATCGGTTCGTCCACCTGAGACATAATCTCTTGAGCGGTCGTCCGTTCGTGGTAATCAGGATTGGTTGGGTTGCTGAACTGATCCGGCATCCAGGCGCCGGGGATCGTGGACGCAAGCTCACGCGCTTTACGCACCGCGCCGGAAAGGTCCTCGGCTGCAGGTGTAAGAACGACCTCCGCGCCGAAAGCCTCCATTAGCTTTTTGCGTTCTATACTCATCTTTTCGGGCATCACGAGCATTACCCGGTAACCGCGGACGGCGCCCACCATAGCCAGGGCGATGCCCTGGTTACCGCTTGTCGGTTCCACTATCAGCCCTCCGGGCTTCAGGACACCCGACCTTTCCGCGGCCTGGATCATGCCCCAGGCGCTTCTGGCTTTAGCGCTCCCCGTAGGGTTCAACATCTCGAGCTTGGCAAGGATATTCGCCGGACATCCGTCGGTTACGCGGTTCAACCGGATAACCGGTGTCAGCCCGATTACGTCAAGAATGCTGTCATTAATCATATAAAGGACTACCTCTCATGTCTATGTATATAAAATAATTCGACAACGCCTCCCCGTAAATCCTTTCGGTTCAGGGTCGTTATTGTTAGAATATTTGGAATTTTCATCCCGGATAATAAGTGGACTCAGTCTGGCGGCCGTAAAGCCGGGGGTGTCTCACAATCTCCCGGTACTTATCATCCAGCAGCGCCACTTCAAAAGCGCCGGCTTTTAGCCACAGCTGACGACCGGCAAAGCCTGGTGAACAGGAGTATCTTATTGTCGTATTTGACTTTGCCGTAATTATCTGCTTTAACCAGCTCCAGACGGTATACATCAAAGGGGATAGATGGAAGTGAATGTAAGGCATGCCTGTCTTCCGTAAATAGTTCCGTTATGGTTCCGGGCTTTTTGTAATGCTTCCGCTGCAAATCTTCATCGCACTTTGTCAGCATCAGCCGGTTAAATTCCCGAATGTCATAAAACTCCGGTATTGGTACCAGCTGGTTACGCCTTGAGTAGCCGACTTTGTTTTCTACACTGCCTTTTTCGTGACCACTGCCGGGGTTGCAGAAGTTATGTGCAAAATTGTAGTGAAGCATGAACCGCGCAAAGCCTTTATTTACATCACGCTCGCCTTCCCGGCGGATGTTATTGACAATGGTGGACGCGTTATCAAACCATATTTCCCGGGGAGAGCCACCAATGTGCTCGAAGATATTCTTTAATCCCTCTAACAGGCACTCCTGGTTTTCTGACTTGAAAACCTGTAGATAACCGGGTTGCTGTAGGGTAAGGACAGGACCAGGTAGAAACCATCGTACAAGATTCCCCGCTCAATGAACTGGGCGGCGCCGAAATCGGCCTGGGCCTCACCAGCGGAATGTTCCAGCGGAAGATAACCACTGCCGGCGCCTTGTATCTCCGGACGTCTTCTGGCAACGTATTCCCTTACCGCACGGTCGGAAACATCAAAATCATCACCATAGAGTTCTTTGAGCCTGTCATAGACCCGCTTGGCGGTATGCCGTTGTTTGGGTTTGGCAGAGAGGTCGCTTCTTAACCACTCGTCAATTAGTTCCTTAAAAGAGTCAAGTTTGCCCTTCCTGTGTTGTTTCTCTCGCAACTGAAGATTGAAATTGTCTTTTTCCACGTACTTTTGCACCGTTTCAAAATGGTGGCCGGTTTCCCTGGCCACGGCTCGTAAAGACAACCCTTTATGGTTCTTCAAAAATCTGATATTGTGTATCTGAGCCATTGTCAACACCTTTCTTTCTTACCCCCTTTAGCTTCGCAACTAAAGGGTAGGATTTTTTCAGGGGTGCTGGCAATGGTTTTTTCCAGTTTTATGCTCTGTTTTTTAGCTTCCGCAGCGCTCTACTTTTATTGTGCCATAAACATTCACGGAGAATGGAACTATACAATTAAGACACGGTCTCAGTAATACATTAATTATATGACAGTCCCTAAGGGAAACTTATCTTTACCTGTATGGACCTAACTATTTCCACCATCGTCAACCTGATTCATCTTATTACCGCCTTTCATTAAGACATAACCTTATTTCTTTATGCCCTATTTATGTTAAACTTCTTTTTTGCCAACTTCCTGTTTCCTAGAACTACTTTCTCCCTTATTAAACCCCATCCTTAACAAGAAGCGACGGTGCAAACTAAAACGTCGCTTCTTGGTGCTTTTTAAAAGAACAATTAAAGGCAATAATTTTACGAAGGTCCGAAAATACTGTAGAACAATAGCCACATTACGCCAGTACCGACGGGTACCAAAACCCACTGCCACCCTTTTAATTTAAAATGGAAGCCTCCTGCCAGCGCGAGCTGACCAAAAGTAAGAAAAGCCGTATAAGCTCCACCGTATGACCAAATAGCCCCAATATAGCCAGAGAACGCGCTTATTAAAACCGCAAACAAACAATAAGTTGCCGATTTTTTTAGAATACCGATAAGAGTTGGAATGCCACTGGCACAGTAGATTACCCACATTGATGGTAACCAGTAACGCCATAAAGAATCGGTATAATCATACATCTTGCATCACCTTATGCTCGTTCGATAAAAAGTCAAGAAACTTACTACCTACCAGGTTAACCCGGAGCTATCTAAATCTGAGTTAAGTGGCTAATAATAATATACATGGAGATGGAGCAAGCTCCAAGCTTCACCACCGAGGTACCATCCATAACTGTATTTAGATGTACCATTAGGGTAACCGATAATACTAAGCTCATGTCTTACGTCAGTACGAAGGGGGGTAAGGAAATCATAGTTGTAGTAACTCGCTGTACCTGAACTACTAACCTGGCCTATTCCTACATAAATTGGCCCTAAAGAGGAGGAGGAGAGATACCAATGTATATTCAGGGGGGTAGGGTTTGCTGCCCACGTCGTCATCCACCGAGAAGTACCTGTTAAGGTACTATTCCAACTCTGAGAAAACGTTGTTTTGCATAAAGCCCAATTCTTAGGATCCTCGGTTCTTAGATCTAAGGTTCGTAGATAAGCAAAGGCACTCGAAGCCATGATAGACCCGTTTAAAACTATCCCTACAACAAGAAGAATTAGTGTCAGTCGGATTTTCTTATATCCGCGTGTCATTTATCACACATTTCCACATGTTAAAACAGAAAACATCAGTTGTTAACCAAACCGCTATTGGATTCTTGGAGGTACCGCTGGCGTCGCTAGTCCAGTTGCCGCTGGGGTTTTTCTGTAATTACTTCCTTCAAGGTTTTGTATGTACCGCGTACCGAATCTATTTCCAGGCTGTAAGCGAGAGGCCTTTTATCTGGAGGAACCGTCTCTGAAACCTGAACTTCTTGGCCAACACCGTTCGGGGAATTAATAATTACTACCTTATCAAGCTTTACCTCACATGCGGGATCTGGTTTAAGCTCCATCATTCGCGGTAAGTTCCGTAACTCCTGGGGTACATTCGGTATTTCTTGAGGTTGTGGATTATAACCAGAATCGGCTGCAACTATCTGAGGTACACAAAGAAGTGCAGCAACAAATACTAATGCAATAAATATAAACAGCCGACGCTTTCTGTTTTCCAGCATTTTGTTCCCTCCCGTTTTTGATTTCTGTGCCCATGGAAACGGCGTTCTGTCCACCCGTGCCTATAAAAATAGCGAAATTATGCACAACACAATACTTAACAAATGTTCCCATTTACCACTTCCTATGTCATATACTATAAAATTAAAAAAGGAGATTAAGGGTAATAGACAAATGTTTATTAAGTTTTAGCAACCACAGGTAGGCTAAGCGGGGAGGAGACGGCGATGACTTTAGAAGCTTGTTCGCCCTGATAGTTTTTACGTACAGAAAGAGGAGCTTGCCTGGATGGATAACGTCTTATACTATATGAGACAGTATTTGAAACTGTTCATGATTTTCTATCGAGGGTCTGATTTCATACCGCGTGAGCCTTAGCTTAGAAACGTTAGATTCGATAGAATGTGATGCCGTAAACGCCCGGGCCGGCGTGCGCCCCGACAACAGGCCCTACCGTTCCCTGATCCACCGTGCTGCCGGGTGGAAGGTCCTTCAGCAGGCTTGTGAGGATTTCCGCCGCTTCCGGATTGGCGCCCTGAAGCACGGCGCAAATCATCGGGTGGTTCCCGGCTTTCTGTATTGCTATTTCTGCAAGACGGCGAAGGGCGACTCTACGTCCGCGTACCTTTTCGAAAGGCTGTATAATCCCTTCATGGACGGTTAGAATGGGGTTGATATTAAGGATGGTACCCAGGAGGGCCTGCGCTTTACCGATACGCCCTCCCCGCCGGAGGTACTCGAGTGTTTCTACGCAGAAGAAAATCCGCGTCGTCTGCATGATACGCCGGGTTAATGAGACGATGTCATCCAGGGCGCGGCCTTCAAGGGCGGCCCGGGCGGCGGCCTGCGCCACAAGCCCGAGGCCTGCGGCCACCAGCCTTGAATCGATGACCGTTATCCGGGCGTCCGGGAAAAAGGAACGGGCAGTCTCCGCGGAATTCACCGTCCCGCTAAGGTCGCGCGATATATGCATTGAAATGATACTCTTGCCGTCCTCAAGCAGTTTTCGGTAAGCGGCCTCAAACTCCCCGGGGGACGGCTGGGAGGTGGTGGCTGTTTCACCCGCTTTCAGGCGTGCATAAAACGTATTTGAATCTATATCCACTCCGTCACGATAAACCTTTTGCCCGAATATGACCTTAAGCGGCACCACGGTAATCCTTAGATCCCGGGCAAGTGCCGCCGGCAGGTCGGCGGTACTATCGGTTACTATGGCGACTTCAGTTATACTTGTTCCCTCCTAACCCGGATAAACCGGAACAAATTTTAAGTCCTTATTCGGCGGCTATCAAATAGAAATAAAATGGTTGACCGCCGTACTGAAGTTCCAGTTCGACCTCCGGCAGCATCTCCGTCAGGCGGGCCGCAAGCGCCTCCGCCGCTCCGGTATCAACGTCCTTCCCGTAGAAAAGAGTAAGCACATCCCTACCCGGAACGATATCCATCGCGGCCTTTTCAACGACGCCGTTGAGGTCGTCTCCGGCAGCTATAAGATCATCGCCCCTTAAAGCGATGATTTCACCTTCACTAACCTCGCGGTCGCCGATCTTTGCGGTCCTTACCGCACGCGTGACTTCCGACGTAACGACTCTTTCGGCGGCGGTCTTCATCCGGGAACTGTTAGCGGCGGCGCCGGCAGCCGGATCAAAAGCCAGTAGAGCCGAGAGCCCCTGCGGCATGGTGGTTGTAGGAATCACCTCGACGGTCCGGCCGGTGATGTCTTGTACCTGCCGCGCGGTGAGGATTACATTACTGTTGTTCGGGAGGATAATCACGTCTTTAGCCCGGGTTCCTTCGACAGCGGCGGTGATCTCGCCTGTACTGGGATTCATGGTCTGACCGCCGGGTACTGTTGACGCGCCCAAGTTTGCGAAAAGAGCATTAAAGCCTTCTCCGATACAGACCGCTACCACCGCGGTACCAGAATACTCTTCATTTGCTTCCTGGTGTTGATCGCGCATGTTGCTGATGCGGATATTGTGCAGCGTGCCCCGCTTTATCCCTTCTTCGAGCACGATCCCCGGGTGGTCGGTATGGATATGGATCCGGAGAAGGTCCCCTTCGCCTACGACCATGAGGCAGTCGCCGCAAGGCGCCAGGGTTTCTTTAAGGTCGGTCGTGTCCGGTTGCACGCTTTTAAGAAGGAACTCCGTGCAATAGGTAAAATTGATGGTTTCCTCTTTTTTCGAAGCGAAAGACGACGCGGCTTTCCCCGCCGCGCCGGGGATGTCACCTCTTTCGGTGTTATCGGGAAGCTCAAACTCCCGGCCGACCCGGGCATGTTTCTCGGTGGCCACCCGGAAAGCTCCTTCCAGTATGGCGGTGAAACCACGCCCGCCGGCGTCCACCACTCCGGCCTCTTTTAAAAGCGGTAAAAGTTCCGGCGTTTGAGCCAGGCTGCGGGTTGCCGCCTTTAAGATATAGGTGATCAGCCTCAGCGGATTTTGGCTCCGGTGAGCGGTAGAGCAGGCTTCCTGAGCCGTGTCCTTGAGGACGGTAAGTATTGTTCCCTCCACCGGAGAACTGACCGCCCGGTAAGCCAGCTTCGTTCCCGAAACGAGGGCGTCTGCTATGTCCTGTACGCTTGCTCTTTCGATTTCCTTGAGGGCGACGGCAAATCCCTGGATGACCTGGGACAATATCACGCCGGAATTCCCACGCGCTCCCAGCAAAGCGCCGCGGGCGGCGGATTCCGCCGCCGCGCCGATTTGTCGGGGCGGCGGGTCGCTGATAGCCGCCACGGCGGCCTCAAGGGTCGCCTGCATATTGGAACCGGTGTCGCCGTCGGGAACCGGAAAGACGTTCAGGGCGTCGACCTCCCGGCGGTGAAGGCCAAGCCACTGGAGCGCACCTTTGAGTATCCTGGTGAATAAAACGCCGTCGATACCGTTTGCCTCCAAGGAGATCGTCATCTTCCTTCCTCACTGAAACGTCGGTATCAGAGGCAGTTCCCCTGTGTCCGAACCCGGGGGGATAACGGGAGGCGGTCCCGGAAGATCCGATGGTTGGCCTTCACCATTGTTCGATCCATCACCCGGGATCAGGCTGTTGCCATGGAGGCCGCAGCTTTCCGTGGGTGCCCGTTCGGCGGCATCGGCGACGGAAGAGGGAACCTGGTAGGGTAATTTTACCAGAACCTTAGATAACCTCTCCGGGCAGTTTTCCGTCGCCAGAAGGCCCGAAGTCGCGCAAACATCGACCAGCACGTGGGTATTATCAACCGACGTAGGGATTGTCCCCTGCGCGAAAAGATCAGTCAACTGGTCTTCAGCAGGCGTCAACGGACCCGGGAGAAGGCCTGATTTGCTGTCCACGGTCGCCGCAGTGATACCGGGCGGGCGGACGAAGTTTTGCGACGGAGCGTCCTTCAACGCGTTGGACATGATTTCATGCCAGATCATTGCCGGATAGCTGCCCCCGTACTCCCGGGGCATTGCCCGCGGCTGATCGTGGCCGATCCAGACCACAGCGACGAGTTCAGGGGTATAACCGCAGAACCAGACGTCCTTACTGTCGTCGGTGGTACCGGTCTTGCCCGCCGCGGAGTGGGAACCCAGACGCGCCCTGCGTCCTGTTCCGCGCTCCACGACCGACTGCAGCATGTCGGTCACCAGGTATGCAGTGGTGGCCTTCATCACACGGACCCTTTTGGGCTTAAACTCGTCAAGGACGGTATCGTTTCTTGTTGTAACCTTGGTGATTGCGGTCGGGGGGATGTAGATCCCCTGGTTGGCAAAGGCGCCGTATGCCTGTGCCATCATGAGGGGTGTGACCCCCTTGTGAACCCCTCCCAGTGCCAGGCTTAAACCCTCCTGACCGGGGGAGAACACGATTCCCAGACGGGAGGCGAATGCTTCCGCCTTTGTAAGCCCTACCTTTTGTAACACCCGTACGGCGGGGACGTTTATCGAACTGGTAACGGCGGTGCGCAGCGTGATAAGCCCGCGGTACTTTCCGTCGTAATTCTTCGGCTTATAATCGCTGAACTGGACAGGCGCGTCATCAACTACCGTGGCCGGACCGTAGCCAAGCTCCTCAATAGCGGGCCCGTAAGCGATAATCGGCTTAAAAGCAGACCCCGGTTGGCGGTAGATATCTGTTGCGCGGTTAAGTCCCCGCTGGTGGGTATATTCACGGCCTCCCACGAACGCTTTAATTTGGCCGTTATGGGGGTCTAGCACCACCGCCGCTCCCTGCGGTTCAATCCTGCCCTCACTGTCCCGGCTGGAAGGGGGGAAGTTTTTTGAGTTCTGCATCGCCTTTTCGGCTGTTTCCTGAATCTTCGGGTCAACCGTGGTATAAACCTTCAGCCCGCCCCGAAACACCTGGTTCACGCCGTATTTGGCGACCAACTGGTCAGTGACATAATCGACAAAGAAAGGGTATAAGTATGCCTTTCCGGATCCCGTACCAGCATTGAGTTTAAAAGGTTCGGCCTTGGCTTGTTCGGCCTTTTCCGGCGAAATAAAGCCATAGCGGGACATGTTGTCAAGAACGGAATTGCGGCGCTTAAGAGCGGCCTGCGGGTCGCGGAAAGGGGAATAAATCGACGGTCCCTTTAACACAGCTGAAAGCAGGGCGCCTTCCGCGATAGTAAGCCGGCTTACATCCTTATTGAAATAGGTTCTTGAAGCGGCCTGGATCCCGTAAGCTCCTTCCCCGAAGTAGACATGGTTCAGGTAAAGCTCCAGAATCTCCTGTTTTTGAAAGTGGCGTTCGATTTGAAGCGCTAAGACGGCTTCCTGAATTTTGCGCTTTATTGTTTGATCTTGAGACAGAAAGCAGGTTCTTGCGAGCTGCTGTGTTATGGTGCTGCCGCCTTCCCTTATTTCCCCGCCGACCAGGTCACGGAAGAGGGCGCGGAAAATAGCGCGCGGATCGACTCCTACGTGGTCGTAAAAGCGTACGTCTTCGGTGGCCAGGAAAGCATTCTGAACCTCGATAGGAATCGCGCTAAGTTTCACCGGCACACGGTTTTGGATGCCGATTTCCGTTATCACGTCTCCATTTTTATCATACAGAGTTGTTGAAAGCGAACCCTCCAGGCGGTTCGGGTCGAACGACGGCATTCCTTTCAGACTGTACACAAAGATTCCCGCCGCTCCTACTCCGAGAAAGAATATTCCCAATAGTACGACTAAAACCGTCAGCCGCCACGGGTTTAAACGTTTCTTTTTCTTCCTTGTTCGATTATTCATATTACACCGCCTCACTTTAAACACCGTTGACGCCAAAATTATAGCACATTTCACAACCCGCTTAAACATGTCGGGCGATTAGCATTTGTTGTAATATGTGCCGCGGCTTTGCTATAATGATATCTATTCAGGCGTTCCGTCATCGGCGCGGCAAATTAGATTTTCACTTCCCAATGCTTTGCCTGCATCTCGCCGCGTTCCGCCGGCGAAATACTAAGCGGCTGAATAGTTACCTATAATGCTAATGATTTTTCACGGCTGGAGAGGATAAAGCTTGAAAACCGTATCCGAACAGATGAGGATCATCCAAAGGGGCGTAGCGGAAATAATCATCGAAGAAGAGCTTGAAAAAAAGCTCACCCGCGCCGTCTCAACCGGTAAACCGCTTAAAGTGAAACTGGGGCTCGATCCTACGGCGCCCGATATACATCTGGGCCATACCGTGGTGCTTCAGAAGATGCGGCAGTTTCAGGAACTCGGGCACCGGATTATTATTATAATCGGCGATTTTACGGGACGCATCGGCGATCCGAGCGGAAAGACGGAAACCCGGAAACAGTTGAGCGAGGAAGAGGTCCTGGCCAACGCCCAGACTTATAAGGAACAGATATTTAAAATCCTGGACCCGGATAAGACGGAGATCGTCTTCAATAGTTCGTGGCTTGCCTCTCTGACCTTCGCCGATGTCATCCAGCTTGCGGCAAACTATACCGTGGCGCGGATGCTGGAACGGGAGGATTTTAGCAAACGTTTTAAGGGCAACCTGCCCATTTCGATTCATGAGTTTTTTTACCCGTTGATGCAGGGGTATGATTCGGTCGCTCTGCGTGCTGATATAGAAATGGGTGGAACAGACCAGCGGTTTAACCTCTTAATGGGGCGGACCCTCCAGACGGCGTACGGCCAGGAGCCTCAGGCGGCGATCACCATGCCCATCCTCGAAGGGCTCGACGGCGTGCATAAAATGTCCAAAAGCCTCGGGAATTATATCGGAATCACCGAACCGCCGGAGGAAATATACGGCAAGGTCATGTCCTTGCCGGACGAATTGATAATCCGCTATCTGGAATTGGTCACTTCCGTTCCCGATGAAGAGGTACGGGTTATCGCGGCGGGGCTCAAGGAGGGCGGAGTGCATCCGCGCGACGCGAAGATGCGTCTGGCCCGGGAGGTCATAAGTCAGTTTTACACCCTTGAGGCGGCGCAAAAAGCAGAAGCCGAGTTTATCCGCGTTTTCCAGGAAAGAGAGCTTCCAAGTGAAATCCCCGGTTTTATGGTTCCTCAGGACGCCATAAACGACGGGCTGGTTCACCTGCCACGCCTTTTAATGCTGTCGGGGCTGGTTCCGAGTACCAGTGAAGGGCGGCGTCTTATTATTCAGGGCGGCGTCCGGGTTAACGAAACAAAAATTGTTGATCCCAACGCCGCGATCCCACCGGTACCCGGCACGATTATCCGGATCGGCCGCCGGAAATTCACCCGCTTAATTTAACCTACCCCGGACAAGCCGGAACCAAAATATTTCACCACATTTCGTCTTTTCCCCCTCCGTGTGCTCAGTATCTCTGTGGTTAATTTTTCTTGCCGGATCTTGCGTCAAAGGCCCTAAGGAAAATCCCGACACGCTTTTCCCCCGTTGGCTCATATATTAATTAATGTAGGAAGGTTTCAACGGGAGGAAGCTCTTGTTTCGCAGACCGGTAATCACTCCCATCATCTGGGTCTTAATGCTGGCCGGTTTTATCGGCGGCGGTTTGTTCTATGGTTTGGAGCGAAAGCTTTTTCCGACGGTGCTGGCGTTTGCCGAGCCAAAGGTAGTCCAGACCGCGGTGGAGGCGGTCAACGGCGCCGTCAGGTCGGAAGTATTGAGCCGGAGGCTGCGTTACGAAGACCTGGTGACGATTCATAAGGACGACGAAGGCCGCATCGTCCTGGTGCAGGCGGATACGGTCAAGGTGAACGATATGGCCGCAAGCGTGGCGGTAGCGGTTGAAAAGGGGCTGCGCGAATTACAGCAGGAAGAGTTCGAAGTGCCTCTGGGTCAGATTTTAGGCAGCCAGTTTCTTGCGAACTGCGGGCCACGGGTAAAGGTGCAGATAATTCCGGTTGGTTCGGTGAAAGTCGTGATGCTCGATAAATTCGAGTCGGCGGGGATCAATCAGACGCGGCACCGCTTCTCCCTTCATCTCGATACGAGTGTGCGCATCGCCGTTCCCCTGCATAACAAAGAGGCGCGTATAACAACGGATGTGCCTCTTGTAGAGAACATTATCGTAGGTACCGTACCCAGTACCTTTGTAAGTATTCCGGGCGGATTGACGTTTACGCCGCCTAAACCTTAGTAATGTTTAAGAACCTGTGTGTTTATTACGATAAAACAGGTATGGGAAAAGCTTTCCCGGTTACATTCCGAACCCTTTGCGACCGTTAAAAAGTTGTTAAAAAGTATTTTTTTAGGGCGTTGACACGGGGCGGGGTCTGTGCTATATTCTTAATTGCGCCCTGTCGGGTAAGCGAATGCCGGGTTCAACACCGGTCCGACAGCGGTCAAGGTTCCGGGACGAAACAAAAAATGGTTCTTGACTCCCGGGCGCAAAAAGAATAAAATGAAAAAGTCGTGATTTAACCGGTCTTTGAAAACTGAACAGTGGTAAGTGAAGGAGCAAGGCTCACGAGATTTCTTAGAGTAAAGCCAGACACACGTATGAAGTAGGAAGGCCCTTTATTGAAGAGAATCGGGTCTTGGGAACGGGAA